>JBOHCP010000774.1:0-2756 GCA_050698875.1 Streptosporangiaceae bacterium
CCACCGGCGTGAGCCGCACCCTGCCCAGCCGCGCCCTGCCCAGCGAACCGGCGACCATGCGCCCCGCCAGGGCGGCGCCGAAGGGCAGCACGGCCAGGATCTCCCGGGCGTCGAACAGGCCGACGGAAACGATGCTGAGCGAGTAGGCGGCGACGTTGATGACGATGGCCGTGGCCAGCACGGGCGAGACCAGGTCATCGGGGTCGAAGAAGTACCGGAACGCGCGGAACAAGCCCCACACCGCCAGGCCCACCCCGACCAGGTGCACCGCGGCGAGTCCGACCCCGACCGGCATCGGCAGGCCGCCCAGGTCAGGGCCGAACGGGGCATTCTGCGAGAGGTGGAAGAAGTCGGCGCCGTAGGTGTTGAGGATTCCCTCGAGCGTCACCACGACGTGGCGGCCAAGATTGTGCGTATCTGCCAGCTTCAGCGATTCCACCGGGGTGACCTGGTACCCGTGCAGGTCGCTGATCAGCCGCACGGCGAGCGTGGCCGCCACGAACGACAGCACGCTCGCCGCCACCAGGGACAGCTCGAACCACTGGGAGGCCAGCGACTTGCGCTGCGGCAGGCCCGGGCGGGCCGGCCGGGGAAATACGGCCAGCAGGACACGGGCGGCGCAGACCACGGCGAGCGGGATGACCGCGTCCAGCACGGCCACCCGGTCGGCGATCACCACCCAGGTGAGCGCCACCCCGGCCGCGACCGGGACGTACCAGCGCCGCGGCGCGCGGTCCAGCATCAGGAAGATGAGCAGCAGCGGGAGCTGGGTGCCCAGGTGATCCGGCTGCGACAGCAGCAGGTGCGTGGCGTTCCCGAACTGGGGCGCGAGCATGATCCCGCACGCCACCGCCAGCCGGATCAGCCCTTCCCGCCCCGTTGCACGCCCCCTGGCCAGCAGCCCGGCCGCCAGCACCAGCAGCGTGTAAGTGGCGGCGCCCGCGATGTGGACGACATCGCCGCGCAGGCCCCGGAACAGCTCCACGAGGGCGTACTCGGGAACCTCGGTCGTGTAGTACGTCACGTCGCCCAGGGTCCAGCCGTGCAGCAGCAAGTTCCCGTGCAGCATGTCCCAGCCCTGCATAGCCTGGTCCGCGCCGTCCGAGGTAGCGGCATAGGTCCTGGACAACCGCAGGTAGGCAACGAACAGAACGACAGCCACCACGACAGACCCGGCAACCCACAACCAGCGCGCACGCCGCCGGCGCCCGGATCCTTCCCCGGTCATCTCCTGAACAGGAGCGCCAGCCCGCACGTCCCGGACGGAACGCTCACCCGACGTACCGGCCGATCCGCTAACCACGCCCAGACGTTAGCAGACACGCGAGCCACTTCCTTCAGTACGGCCATCGTGACCACGACGTGACCTACGGGCATAACGGGGCCCTGGTCGGCGGCTACACGCAGTCGTGGGTGCAGGGGCGCTCGGACGTGACAGACGGCTGCTTGTCCAGGTTGTCGAAGAGGTTGTGGTTCCAGACCATGATGGTGAACGTCTTGTAGTGGTAGACGTGCGCGGGCGGCCCGGCGTGCAGGGCCGCGATGGCGCTGCCCGGGATCAGGCCTATCAGGCGATTGGGGCCGCCGTCCATGCCCCAGTGCTCGGCGCTGTTGGTCAGGATGAAGTTGGCGTAGCTTTGCCTGGGGTCATACCAGGACGCCTTTGACTCGAAGGACCGCGGAGCATCGCCGGAGGACCGCCACACCACTTCCCTGATCGCCACGCGGCCCCCGCTGTCCATCGTGATGAGGTTCGCCTCGACATAGATGCCGATCCCGCTGGTGAGGTGGTGCGCCTCCAGCCAGGGAATGACCGCCTGCTCGCTGTCCGCCACCGGTGACTGGGCGGCCCCGTAGCCGAGCCCGGCCAGATAGCAGGCAAGGACGGCCGCCGAGGCGCACGCCAGCGCCGGCTTGAGCCGCCGCGGCAGCCTGCCCAGCGAACCGGGGACCATGCGGCCCGCCAGGACGGCGCCGAAGGGCAGCACGGCCAGGATCTCCCTGGCGTCGAACAGGTCGCCGGAAACGATGCTGAGCGAGTAGGCGGCGACGTTGACGACGATCGCCGTGGCCAGGACGGGGGAGACCAGGTCGCCGGGGTCGAAGAAATACCGGAACGCCCGGAACAAGCCCCACACCGCCAGGGCCACGCCGACCAGGTGCACCGCGGCGAGGGCGACCCCGGCGGCCATCGGCAAGCCCCCCAGTCCGGGACCGAACGGAGCATCGTTCGACAGGTGCACGAAGTCGGCGCCGTAGATGTTGAGGATTCCGCCGACCGTCACCCCGATGGCGTGCGGAAGGTGGTGCGCCGATGCCAGCGTCGCCGACTTCACCGGGGTGACCTGGTACCCGTGCAGGTCGCCGATCAGCCGCACAGCGAGCGTGGCCCCGACGAACGACACGGCACTGGCCGCAACCAGGGACAGCTCGAACCACTGGGAGGCCAGCGACTTGCGGCCGGCGCCGGATGGCCGGGGAAGTACCGCCAGCAGGACACGGGCACCGCAGACCAGTGCGAGCGGCACGGCCGCGGTGAGCAGGGCCACCCGGTCGGCGATGACGACCCAGGTGAGCACCACGCCGACCGCGACCGGGACGTACCAGCGCCGCGGCGCGCGGTCCAGCAGGAGGAACACGAGCAGCAGGAGCAGCTGGGTGCCCAGGTGATCCGGCTGCGACAGCAGCAGGTGCGTGGCGTTCCCGAACTGGGGCGCGAGCATGATCCCGCACGCCACCGCCAGCCGGATCAGCCC
>JBOHCP010000775.1:0-2747 GCA_050698875.1 Streptosporangiaceae bacterium
CGCTGGCTTTCGGACGTGGCGGAGGCAGTAGCCAGCCCCTCTGCTCTACTCAGAAAGTCTTGACCGGGCCATGTCGCCATCCTCACGGGACGGCGAGCAAACGCGCCCGCCACGCAGCCATGACCCCTCGGGCAGTTGCCGGGTGCAAGGATGCTTACCTCCCGCGGCGAAGACGGGTGTGTGGCCGTCGTTGCCCGCAAGGTAGGACCCTGCGGTCAGCGAGCGGCGACCGCGCCAGAGGAACTGAACGAAGAAGGGCTTGGCATGGACACACGTGATGCGGCCCGGCGTGGCGTCGCACGTGGGAGGACGGATGGCCACGGGGTGACGTCGATGCTGTCGCTGCCCTGTAGGCGCTAGCGTGCCAGTACCGAGCGCTCGCCTTCCGGCAGCCAGATGAGGGCGCGACCGGGGCGCGGCGGTATCTGCACGCCAACTTCTCTGCCGAGGAGGAGGTGACGTGCTAGTTCAACGAGCCGATGGTGGGCGACAGCCACGCTGCCGTCGAGTGGTGGGCATCCTGGACCGAACAGGGCCAGGCACTGACGATGGCGGGCGTCGTCCAGTATCTGTGCGAACGGGCATCGTGCTTAACACCGACCTGAGCGATCACTGCGCTCGAAACGCGGAGTCGAGCGACTCCCGGGACCGAGCGAACGGCGAGACCGAGTGCAGGCTCACCAGCCGCGATACGGCTCACGACGCCCATCGACGTCGTTCCAGTAATCCCGCTGGTTGAGAACAAGGCCGTCCTCGTCGAAGCCGAGGACTGTGACGCCCGCCCGGTCACGACCATCGTCCGGGACTACCTCGATAACCAGCCCGGGTCGAGGATTACTCTTGCACCTACACCGACGGCCGGCTTTCAAGCACACCCGCAGCGTCCAGTTCCAGCACCAGGTCGGGCAGATCGTGACGGCGCTAGCGGACGTGGGACTGCGGATCGACTTCTTGAACGAGCACGACTTCGACGCCTTGCACGGTTCGAGTCACTCGAGCGGACGATCCCTTTGCTGCGAGTTCTCCGGAAGCTCCGGAGCGGTTCGCCGGGTGGCGGCAATCTGGTGCTGAGTTCGTGCTGACAACCGCCGGTTGATGAAGCCATCTACCTGCGAAACTGCCCGCACCTCCACGAGCTTCACGATTTTTGAAGGCACGTCAGAGATCCAGCGGATGATCATCGGCAGGGCCGTCACCGGGCTTGACTTGCGCTAATAACCGCAGGTCATGGCGCTGGTGCGGATCTTAAACGGCCCAGTGAACTCCGGTCTCTGGCGGTCGGCCGTCTGCCCGTTATTCCTGGTTGGTTCCCGTCAGCGAGCGCCGAGTACGGCATGGAAGGAGTTGAAGGGTGCCGCCCTATCAGCCCTGGACTACCGCATTGCGGCCGAGATCCTGCTTATCTTCTACGAGGATCTGGTGGACGGGGACCAGGCGGATCCGCTGCCGGACCTCGCAGAGATGGGCTGGCATCCGCCAAATCGCTGTCCGGGAAAGCGCGGGGCGGCTCGTGGCGCTCGGGTTCACCGTCGCCCTCGCCCAGGCCGCCTGAACAGCTGACCCACACGCAGCTCGCCGCTCCCGTCATTGTGAATCGAGCCGGGTTTGGTGGAGACCTGCACCGGAACCCGGCGCGATTCGGCTGGTGTGCAGCTGCATGCGGCTCCGGGTGCCCGTACGCAGCCAGCTGTGCCAAATACGCGCCAAAGTGAGCGGCTGCGCACTTGATCATCTGCTCGCTGCAGCTACTTGCGCTGACGGTAGCGGGCCGGTCCGCCCGGGCTGAGTTGATTGCCAGTGTGATCCTCCTTCGAACGATCGTTGACATTGTGCTACGCTGCATGCATGTCAGTGAATGTGTCGGTGCGGCTTGACGACTCCTTGGCAGAGCGGCTGCGGCTGCGGGCGCGGGCGGCGGGGGAGAGCTTGTCGGACCGGCTGCGCCGGTACGCCGAGGAAGGCTCACGGCGGGACGAACACCCGCTGATCACCTTCCGGGACGGCCCGGCGGGCCGGCGGGCGGCCGTCGTCGGCGGTCCGGACGTGTGGGAGATCGTCATGTGGCTGCAGGACCTGGACGCGGAGAAGGACCCGGCGCACGTTCTTGCGGCGGAGCAGGGCATCGCCCGCCCGCTGATCGATGCGGCGCTGCGCTACCGCGAGGCCTACCCCGACGAGGTCGAGGCGCGCATCGCGCTGCACCATCATGACACCGCCGCAGCGGACGCACGGTGAAGCTTCTCCTTGACGAGATGTATGCCGACAAGGTTGCGCAGGCACTAAGGGATCAGGGCATCGACGCCGCTACCGTGGCTGAGCTAGGGCCGGCCGGCCGATCAGACGCCGATGTTTTCGCCGCGGCGGGCGACGGGGGATACGCGCTGCTGACCGAGAACGTCAGCGACTTCGCCCGGCTGTGCGGCGAGCATGTCGCCGCAGGCCGGCATCACTTCGGTGTGCTAATCGCGCTGTCCTCGCGGTTTCCACGCCGACCTGCCGGGTATGCCGCGATCGTCACCGCGGTCGCGGCCGTAGCCGCTGATCAGCTCGGTGATCGCCTCGTCTACTTGGAGCATCCCGGTCAGGCGTAGCGCCCAGCCAACCGGGGCAAGCCGCGCGGGCGTGCTGACCGGAAACATCCACCGCATGGTGGGCAGCAACCAGTCGCCTCGCGCGGCGTGGCCGCCGGGGTGGTGCCTGACGTGGGGGTTGCGCGGTGAGTGCCTGTGACACCTCAGATAGTGACG
>JBOHCP010000776.1:0-2746 GCA_050698875.1 Streptosporangiaceae bacterium
GCCCTGACGTCCCGCCAGCGCGGCCAGGTGGTGCGGGAGCTGGCCGCCCGCGAGCACGCCGGCCCGTCCGGCGCCGCGGTGTCGGTGTCCCGCAAGACGCTCGACCGGTGGATCCCTATTGACTGAACAACAGCCAGAGTTCTTGCTGTTCAGGCGATGGGTACGGGCTTGTGCCGGTACGGTCGCCGTTCATGATCACAGACGGCGGGCTGGAGAGAGACCTCGCGGCGCTGGTGGTGCTTCAGGCGGGCCGGCTGGTCGCGACCGGCAACCGGTATGAGCCTTACCAGCTGATCGATCCGGGCGGGGCAGTGGTCGGTCCGGTTACCGAGTTTTTCCGCGATCTTCTGGCGGCGGGCCGGTCAGAGCTGACGGTCCGCTCCTACGGGTTCGATCTTGTCCGCTGGTTCCGGTTCTGCTGGGCGGCCGGGGTGGGCTGGGACCGGGCGACCCGGATCGAGGCCAGGGACTTCTGCCGGTGGCTGCATGTCACCGGCAAGCAGTCCCGGCCGCACTGGCGTGCGTCCGGACAGGCCCGGGCCGCGGGCGCTGTCCCGGCGGGCGGGGCGTATGCGCCGTCGGTACGGGCGCACACCGAGACAGTGCTGCGCGGTTTTTACGACTTCCACCTGCAGGCGGGCAGCGGGCCGGTTATCAACCCGTTCCCGCTGGCTCGCCCCGGGCGGGGCGGGCGGGCACACGCGCACCACAATCCGATGGAGCCCTACCGCGATGAGCGCCGTGGCCTTTACCGGCCGAGGGTTGCCTCCCGGGTCCCGCGCAGCGTTCCGGACGGTGAGTTCAACGAGATCTTCGCGGCGCTGCCGTCGCATCGGGACCGGGCGCTGGTGGCGTTCTACGTGTCGACCGGGGCGCGGGCGTCGGAGCTGCTGTCGGCGACCCTGGGCGGTGTCGAGCCGGGCCGGCAGCTGATCACCGTGGTCCGCAAGGGCACCGGTGCGATGCAGCAGCTGCCGGCTTCCACCGATGCGTTCGTGTGGCTGCGGCTGTATCAGGTGGAGATGGCCGGGCTGATTCCGCCGGGGCGGCGGCAGCCGCTGTGGTGGGCGTCGCGCCGCCCGGCCCGGCCGCTGACCTATCACGCGGTGCACCGCATGTTCGAGCGGGTGAATGAGCGGGCTGGCACCGGCGCGACGTTGCATTCGCTGCGTCACACCGCGGCCTACCGGATGGCTGAGGACCCGGCCCTTCCCCTCACCGACGTGCAGTTTGTGCTCGGTCATGCGCGGCTGACCACCACTCAGATTTACCTGACACCGCGCAAGGAAGACGTGATCCGCCGGGTGCTGGCCCATCATGCGCAGCAGACCCGGCAGGCGGCTGAGCGTGCCCGGCCGGCCCTGGCGCCCGGTTACCGGCCCGAGACGCTGGATGTGCTGTTCGGGAACGGCGCATGGTGACCGCCGTCATCGGGCAGCCGGACGTCGCGCCGCCGGCGGCCACGACAGCGCGCGAGTCGATGCGCGCGCGTTTCCCCGCACGGCCGGTGCCCGCCAGCTGGCCGGCCACCTTACAGCCACGCGACACCGCCTGGGAGCGGCTGAACCGCCCGCCGTTCGTGCTGGACGATGCCAAGGGCCAGCAGCGACGCGTCAGGGGGCTGGCGCCGCTGCTGGACTGGCTGGCCGCGCAGCCAGGCCAGACCTGGCAGGAACGGTGGCTGGCCAGCGGCGCAGACCACGCCGGCGCCGGCTGGCGGCAGCTGCCGGCGGCGTGGCTGCACCACCATGGCCTGCACAGCGAAAGGCGGCAGGCCGAGTTGTGCGCGGCGCTGACCGTGGCGATCTGCGCCGACCTGGTCCGTCCCTCACTGGGCTGGCTGGTATCGGCTGATGCCAGGGGTAACGGCGCCCTGGTGCGGCTGTGCCGGAACTGCGTGGCTACTGCCCGCGCCGAAACCTGCTCGCGGTGCGGCGTGCGCCGCGAGGCAGCCACCCGCGACGAGCAGGGGCGGGCGTTGTGTCCCGGGTGCCTAATCACCGACCCGGCAAATCAGGAGATCTGCCTGACCTGCCGGCGACGTCGTCCGGTCAGCGTCCGGACACCGGCCGGCCCGCTGTGTCCGTCGTGCCGGCCGATCGCGACGGTGACCTGTTCGATCTGCGGACGCGCGGCTCCCGGCTCGATCTCCAGACTCACCGGGCAAGCATGCTGTCACGCCTGCCTGCAGCGGCTGCGGCACCGTCAGGCTGGTTCGCAGCGGAACCCGCACTCAGCCACTCTGCGGTTCCTGCACTGGCCCTGACGCCCGCTGGCATGCCTGTTCGGGCTGCGGCGAACCCGCCCAGCACCGCTCACGCCGCTGCAGCCGCTGCACGCTGCAACAACGACTCGGTGAGCTGCTGCGCGACGACGCCGGACAGATCCGCCCGCAGCTTCAGGCCCTGCACGAGCACCTCGCCAGCCACGAGCGGCCGGACACCGTGCTGGCCTGGCTGGACAAGCACACCGCCTCGGCGATCGTGCGCGAACTCGCGACAGGGCAGCGAGCATTGACCCACGCCGGACTCGACGAGCTGCCCGACAGCAAACCAGTGCAGCACCTGCGCAGCGTGCTGGTGGCTACCGGCGCGCTGCCGCCACGCGATGAGCACCTGATCCGGCGGCTCGAGCACTGGAGGCCCTCCTGCCGGTTCCGTGGGTGGTCCTGTGATCATCGGGGGTATCTCACCAGGTGTGTAAAGGGAGTTACGAAGGGTAACTGAATGGCCAGTGGGAATGGCCA
>JBOHCP010000777.1:0-2740 GCA_050698875.1 Streptosporangiaceae bacterium
GGCCAATCTGGCCCTGTGCGTCCTGTTCGCGCGTACCGCGCCCACGAGCAAGCCGCTCGTGGCGCGGCTCGCCGCGGAGATTGTCGCCTTGCGCCAGCCGACTTCCGGTCAGGCCGGTCTCGACACGTTCTTCCGCGATGCGACGTGGCTCTGGGCCGGCATCTTCGCCGCATCGACGGTTGGCCTGGCGGTGCTCATGGTCAGCGAGTCGGCCAGCATGTTCCTGGTGCTGACCAGCGCTGTCACCGCAGGCGGCGTGGTCGTGGGCATCGCATTGTCCGTCATGTGGTTCATCAGGGCGCTACGGCGATCCGGGCTCCGCCTCCGGCTGGCCCGGGCCTGACCGCCTCAGCGCTCACCCGGTTAACGCGAAGACTTTGCGTCCGCCGAAGACTTAGCGTGCTATGTACACGCAAGGTCTTCGCGCTAAGGCCGCCGCCTAGCTAGCCCTCGGCGCAGCGCCCGCCGTCCTGCGGCCGCAGTTGACACGAACACGCAGTCGTCGCTGGTCAGGGCCAGGACGGCAGCGAGGTCATGGGCGGCCCGGGCTTTCTCGGCCAGCCGCTGCGGTCGGCTAGGCGCTGTCCCGCGAGATGACGCGACCCTTCCAGGCGCCGCCGCGGCCCGTTAGGTGGCGGCGGGCCGAGTCGGCGGTCATTGCGGCGTACAGCCCGGCCACGAGCGGCAGGCTCGCGGCGCGCAGCGGCGATAGCCCGTAGAAGCGCAGCATGGGCGCGTAGCTGACGGCCATCAGCAGCCATCCGGCCAGGCCAGCCGCTGCTAGCCAGGCCGCAAGCCCGGTGCTGCCGCCCGCCGCGAGCAGGGTGAGCCCGGCGATCCCGGCAGCCGGCGGCAGCAGGTACAGCCAGGCAAGCGCGAGCACGCAGCCGGCGGTGGCCGTCAGCGAGTACCCGAGTTGGGTGTAGGCGCTGCGCGCCACCATGTCCCACACGTCGGCCAGCCGGTCGTAGCGGCGGACGCTCACGACGTCGGTGGTGAGGCCCAGCCAGCAGCGGCCGCCAGCCCGCTTGAGCAGCCGGCCGAACGCGACGTCGTCGATCCTGGCGGCCTTGATCCGCGCCAGCCCGCCCGCCGTGGCCAGCGCGTCGGCGCGCGCCAGCATGCACCCGCCAGCCGCCGCGGCGGTCCGCGACCCAGGGCGGCTGACCCGGCGGAACGGGTACAGCTGCGCGAAGAAGTAGACGAACGAGGGGATCAGCAGGCGCGCCGCCGCGCTATCGCTGGCGAGCAGCGCCAGCTGCGACACCAGGTCGTAACGCCCGGACACGGCTGCTCGCGCTAGCCCGGTGAGCGCGCCCGGCGCGTAGCCGATGTCGGCGTCGGTGAACAGCAGGTACTCGGCATCACCCGCCGCCCTGACCCCCTCGGACATGGCCCAGACCTTCCCGGCCCAGGCCGGCGGCGTGGGACGGGCTGTCACGACGGTCAGCTCTGACCCGTCGGCGGCGGCTGCCAGGTCGGCGGCGATCTTGCCGGTCCCATCGGTGCTGTCGTCGTCGACCAGGATCACGGAGAACGAGCCGCGGTAGTCCTGGCTCAGCAGGCTCGGGAGGCAGTGCGGGAGCACCTCGGCCTCGTTCCTGGCCGGGATGACCGCCGTCACGCGCGGCAAGGCACCCTCGGCCGGGCCCTGCGGCGGCAGCCGCTGCCCGGTCCGCCAGAAGCCGCCGTGCAGGGTGAGCAGGTACAGCCAGGCCAGCAGGGCAGCGCTCGCCAGGGCGCAGGCGATGAGGATGGCAGCCTCCCGAGGGGTTAGCTCGATGCGATGGGGCGCACCTGGACCGGCACAATACCCATGTGCGGAACGCGCTGGTTGCCACCTGCCTGGCCGGTACCGGGTGCCGCGATGTTGCGCGCACGACGGTGCGGGCGGCGAAGCAGCTGGCCGCCGAGGGCGAGGAGGCAGGCGCATGAAGGTACTCGCCGGGGCCGGGGCGTTCAGCGCGCCTGCGGCCGGGGAGACCGCCAGCTGGGTCGAGCACCTGCGGGTGGCGGACCTGAGCGTCGGCACCTACTCGATCCCTGCGGGTGGCTCAGATGATCAGTCGCCGCACACCGAGGACGAGATCTACCTGGTTACCACGGGCACCGCCGTGCTGGAGTCGGGCGGTGCGCGGGTGGCCGTCGGCGCCGGGTCGGTGATCTATGTGCCGGCGGGGGAGGACCACCACTTCACCGAGATTGCCGCCGACTTCGCCGCAGTCGTCTGTTTCGGCCCCGCCGAGTACAGCCGCACAGTGAGCCAGCAAGCGGCCGGCGACCTAGGGTAAGTCAACAGCCTGCCCGATCCGGGCAGAACTCTGGGGTAAATATCGTTAATAGGGTTATTAAGAAGAAGCTGGCCGGCGGACGCAAACGAGCGCGGGGGGGCTTGTGACATGGCAGGCGAGGCAGAGAACACGGGTGGGCCCGCGGGTACCGGGGCGAACGACGGTGGCCGCGACGATCGCTGGGCGCTGCCAGAGACTGAACGGCTGCTGACTCCCGCCGAGGTGGCTTCGATGTTCCGGGTCGATCCGAAGACCGTGACCCGGTGGGCGCGTGACGGCAGACTGACGGCAGTCCGGACGCTCGGCGGTCATCGGCGATACCTGGAATCCCAGGTGCTGGCGCTGCTCAGGAAAGCTCGCTCCGCGCGCGGCGAATAGCGCGGGCGGCGGCTCCGGGCGTCTCGGCGCGCCCCGGCGGCCAACCGCCGGGAGTGCATAGAGTGGGCGTG
>JBOHCP010000778.1:0-2736 GCA_050698875.1 Streptosporangiaceae bacterium
GAGCACGTGAACCGGGGGCTGCGCCAGGCCGGCGGCCCGCTCGGCGGTCGTCACGATGACCGCGATGCCGCCGTTGGACACCAGGCAGCAGTCAAGCAGCCGCAACGGCTCCGCGATCCACCGGGATGCCCGGTGGTCGGCGAGAGTGATCGGCTCCCGCTGCTGCGCGGCTGGGTTCAGGGCGGCCCAGGCTCGCTGCGCCACGGCGATGTGGCCGAACTGCTCAGTGGTCGTGCCGTACCGCGTCATGTGCCGCCGCGCCGCCAGCGCGTACATCGGATTGGCACCGATCACGCCGCTCGCGCCGAGGAGGCCCCACCAGCCGGCCGCGGCGCGGCGGGTCCCGTAGGCGGCACCCGCACCGCGGTCTGGCTGCAGCGGGCTGTCCGCGAACACGCACGCCACGACGCTGGCCGTGCCTGACATCACCGCGAGCGACGCGACCTGGATCATGGTGGACGCAGTCGCGCCGTAAGACTGCAGGTGCGACAGCAGCCGGAGGTTAGCCAGTCCGAGGTCGCGCTGCAGGTCGACCGATATTCCACCGGTAACGCCGGACGATGTGAGCAGGCCGTCAACGTCCGCAAGCTGCAGCCCGGAGTCGGTCACCGCCCGCCGGACGGCGTCCGCGGCGAAGTCGGCCGGCGTGCGGCCGTAGACCTTACCCAGTGCGGTCATGCCGAGCCCGGCGATCGCCGGCCGCCTGGCGGCCGGCCACGCTCGGGGTCCACTCACCGGGCTATTGTCGCAGGCATGAGCGCGAGTCCCGCTACCCCCGCCGGCGGCCCTTCGCTGCCCCAGCGCCGCAAACTGGTCACCGAGATTCCCGGCCCGCGGTCCCGCGAGCTGTTCGAGCGGCGCCAGCGCAGCGTCGCGCGCGGCCTCAACCACACGCTGCCGGTGTTCATCACCGCGGCCGGCGGCGGGGTAGCCGTGGACGTCGACGGGAACTCGCTCATCGACTTCGGCTCCGGCATCGCGGTGACGTCCGTCGGCAACAGCGCCGATCTGGTGGTGAGCCGGGTTACGGAGCAGGTCGCTCAGTTCACGCACACGTGCTTCATGGTCGCTCCGTACGAGGGCTACGTGGCGGTGTGCGAGCAGCTGAACAGGCTGACACCGGGCGATCACGACAAGCGGTCCGCGCTGTTCAACTCCGGTGCCGAGGCGGTGGAGAACGCCGTCAAGATCGCCAGGCACGCGACCGGGCGAGACGCCGTCGTCGTGTTCGACCACGCCTACCACGGCCGGACCAACCTCACCATGGCGATGACGGCCAAGAACATGCCCTACAAGGAAGGGTTCGGGCCGTTCGCCGGCGAGGTGTACCGGATGCCGATGGCCTATCCCTACCGCTGGCCAGGCGGCCCGGCCAGGTGCGCGCAGGAGGCGCTCGGCGTCGTCACCAGCCTGATCCACGCCCAGGTCGGCGAGGAGAATGTCGCGGCCGTGGTCATCGAGCCCATTCAGGGCGAAGGCGGCTTCGTGGTGCCGCCCGACGGCTTCCTGCCCGGCCTCGCCGAGTACTGCCGCGCCCATGGCATCGTCTTTGTCGCCGACGAGATCCAGTCTGGCTTCTGCCGCACCGGCGACTGGTTCGCCTGCGACCACGAGAGGGTGGTGCCTGACCTGATCACCACCGCGAAGGGCATCGCGGGCGGGCTGCCGCTGGCGGGCGTGACCGGCCGCGCGGACCTGATGGACGCGGTGCACCCCGGCGGCCTGGGCGGCACGTACGGCGGCAACCCGGTCGCCTGCGCCGCCGCGCTCGGTGCCATCGAGACCATGGAGAAGGAAGACCTGGCCGGGGCCGCGCGCGCCATCGAGATCATCATGCTGCCCCGGCTGCGTGCCATCGCCGCGGCCAGCCCGGCCATCGGCGACGTGCGCGGCCGCGGCGCGATGTGCGCGCTCGAGCTCGTGCAGCCCGGCACCATGGAGCCCGACGCGGCCGCGGCCGCGCAGGTCGCCAGGGACTGCCATCGCAACGGCATGATCGTGCTGACCTGCGGGACCTACGGCAACGTGCTGCGGCTGCTGCCGCCGCTGGTGATCGGCCAGCCGCTGCTCACCGACGGACTGGATATCCTCGCGGACGCCTTCACCCGGCTGTGAGCCAGCCGCCCGGCGGGCGTCTCACGAGTGCACGATGTCGGAGTGATGGCAGAAGTGCACCCGGTCCGGCTCCGCCGATCTGATCCGGCTCAGTGACTGCCGCCACGCCGTGACGTCACTCGCCTGGCCGTCGGGCAGGTCGTCGCTCAGCGGGTCGAGGTACTGCCGCGGCTGATAGGCCGCGTCCCCGATCAGCACGTCGGACGTGCCGTCTCCCGCGTCCACGAGGACGCTCTGATGGCCAGCCGTGTGGCCGGGCGTCGCGATCACCCGCAGACCGGGCAGCACCTCCGCGTCCCCGTCGAGCAGCTCGAACCGGGCGTTCATGAAGTCGAACCAGCCGGTCAGTTCCGCTGACTCGGTCCTGGCCCGGCTGAGCTCGGATCGCTGCACGTAGAACGGGGCGTGCTTGAACACCGCGTTCTGGCCGCAGTGGTCGAAATGCAGGTGCGTGTTGATGACCAGGCCGATGTCGCCGGGTGTCATGTCCAGATCGGCCAGCGCGTCGGCGACCGTGCGGTTGACCACCCGCCAGTCGTCGAGCACGTCCTGCGGGCCGCCGACCCCGGTGTCGACCAGCACCGCGCCGCCGGGGTGGGTGACGACGAAGCCGTGCACCGG
>JBOHCP010000779.1:0-2733 GCA_050698875.1 Streptosporangiaceae bacterium
CGCCTTCGGCCTGGACCGCTACGCTCCCAGGCGCTGACATGGGTAATACGCCAGACCACCCCCGGCACGCCGACTGACCAGCAGAAACAAGCACAAGATCAACTTATCCAGGAAACTCGGGCTAGGCTCGTGCCCGCGAAGTAGGCCGGCCAGCGCCCGCCGCCCCTTCTTATTGGGTGGAATCTGTGGGCGGGACGGTGCGCGTCCGTGCCCGCGCCCGGCCCCCGAACTATGGGGTGGACCCTGGGGTCAGCGTTCGGGCTTCGCTGCGCCTCGCCGGGTTGGGGCACGGTTCCGGCTTCCATCCCTGTACTGCGGGTCCTCATTTCAATGTGGAAGTGGTGCGATGCCCCGGCCACGGTGGACCGGCGAAGGACCGGGCCAGGGCGTTCTGGCTCCCCCGCTGCCGGGCATCAGTTGCGCGGGCCGGATTCGAACCGAGCGACCTCCTGGTTATGAGCCAGGCGAGGTGCCGAGCTGCTCTACCGCGCACCACCGACATTAACGGTGGCCGCGGACAACCGGCCGGGGACGCGAATCAGGTCTGGTACTGCGGCGCTGCAGCTCCGCTGGCAGCGTTGAACCTGGCCGCGAACTTCAGCCCGACACGGACGTACCTGCGGTTCTTCAACGCAGCCGTCCGGGTTTGCCGGACGGTAGGTAACGACCAGGATTGCCCGCCGGTCATTGCCGAGTAGCCCGCGGCTGGTAATGCCGGTGACTTCAGCGTGCGCGCCCGGCTCGACCGGGTATTTACGGAGAGCGAGCCACATGCCCGGCATCGTAGCGTCATGCGGCGGTTAGCGCGCCGTCCTCGAGGTTGGAATGCAGACCGGGGAATGGCCGGTCGTCCGAGTGAACTCTCACGCTTTCGAGATGCGGCGCACCGTGGCGCGCTGTCCGGAGAGGGGATCGTCCGAAACTGGCGGGCTCCCTATGGGCTCCCATCGCTCCAGCCGCACCTATTCACAACATGACCAGGCGACGTTTTGCCTGGTCAGAGTACGAGCCGCCTATCGGAATCGAACCGATGACCTATTCATTACGAGTGAATCGCTCTGCCGACTGAGCTAAGGCGGCGCACGCACGGGCGAACCGTGCGAGCCACAGGATTCTACCGGTCCCCGGCCGGTCCCCGCGCGTCGCCGTGCATCGCCTCGTATGCCTTCCGGGACCCGCACACGCTGGCCTTCGGGCACGCGGTGCGCCTGCCGTCCTCGGTCAGCTTGACGATCACCTGGTCTGCCGGGACGTTGTGCCCGACCACCGTGCCCGGTCCGTCGGGCGTCTCGACCGCTTCCCCGTAGCCTGGCGCTGACGCGTGGAATTCCTGGTAGAGCGGGTGCTCGTACTTCAGGCAGCACATGAGGCGTCCGCACGCGCCGGCGATCCGCAGCGGGTTCACCGGCAGATCCTGGTCCTTGGCCATGCGCACCGAGACCGGCTCGAAGTCCTTGAGGAACGTCGCGCAGCACAGATCGCGGCCGCACGGGCCGATGCCGCCCTGCAGCCTGGCCTCGTCCCGCGGACCGATCTGGCGCAGTTCGACCCTGGCGCGCAGCCTGCCAGCCACGACCTTGACGAGCGCGCGGAAGTCCACCCGATGTGGCGCGCTGAAGTAGATCGTGAAGGTGTTCGGCTTGTCCAGGTAGTCGACTCCGATGATCTTCATCGGCAGGCCGTGCTCCCGCACCAGCCGCCTGCTGGTGACCCGCGCCTCGGCACGGCGGCGGCGGTTCACCTCGTCGCGGCCCAGGTCTTCCTCGCCGGCCAGGCCAGCGCACACCGGGAGGCCGGTGATCTCGTCGTCAACCCACTGCGGCGCCCAGATGCACTCCGCGACCTCGGGGCCTGCGTCGGTGGGCACGAGCACCTTCGTGCCGACAGCGGGCTGGTATGGCCCCGGATCCAGGTAGTACAGCCGCCCGTTGCGCTGGAAGCTCACCGCCATCATCATGCCCATGCGCCAACATTACGGCCAGGTAACGGCTTCCGTCTGCCCGCCGAGTTCCCCTAATTCCGGCATAACACCGCTTCCTCAAGATTGACGGGAACGGGGCCGATCGTGACAGCGGCACCGCGGCGGTACGCGACGCCGGGCCAGCTAACGCAGCGCGAGCGTCAGTTCCTCGACCGCCAGCAGCGGGGCCGCATTGACCTGCAGCCGCTGCCGGCAGCGCAGGATGGCCTCGATCCGGCGCACGGTCGCCCCCGGCCCGGCCTCGGCCGCGAGCCTGTGCAGCTCGTCTGCCCGCGGCTCGTTGGCCAGTTCGACGGAGGCGCCGACCTGCACCGCGAGCACGTCGCGGTAATACGCCGCCAGGTCGAGCAGCGCACGATCCAGCGAGTCGCGCTTGAGCCTGGTGGCCCGCGACTTCTGGCGGTCCTCCAGCTCGCGCAGCGCACCGGCACCGCCGCGCAGCGCCGCCGCCACGCCCTTGCCGGTTGACCCGTCGCCGAAGGCACGCCGGAGTGCCTGGCGCTCCGGCCCGTCCAGCTCCTCCGTGACGGCGGCAGCCTCTGCCTCGGCCGCCCTGACGAGTCCGGCCGCCGCGCGCACCGCGTCGCCGATGCTGCTGAGCTGGCTGGGCACGCGAAGCACCTCGTCGCGCCTGCGCGCGGCCTCGGCGTCTGTCGCGAGCCGCCGCGCCCTGCCGATGTGCCCCTGGGCGGCGAGGGCTGCAGCTCTCGCCCGCTCCGCCGCCACGCCATCGAGCACCAGCACGTCGGCGA
>JBOHCP010000780.1:0-2732 GCA_050698875.1 Streptosporangiaceae bacterium
AAGTTCTCTGGAGTGAACCCGAAGATCATCACGCGGTGGCCGTGTCACGTCACGGCGACACGCGGCACAAGATCGGCGATCTTCGCACGACACGCCGGCGGAGGTTAAATCTCAAGCTTAGGTCCGGATGCAAGCCCGTGCGCGATGGCGATGGTGAAGTGCTCGACAGCGAACGTGACAAAGGAATGCATCGAGTCGATAGTCCACCTGCCCGGTTCGGGCAGCGAACCGCTCGCAACATCCTGGGATGCCGCATCCGTCATCGGACCTCCACGTGAGCCTCGGGTACGAGTATTCCGCCCTGCCTTTGCGCGCACAGTTAACCCAGCGCCGTCCGCCGCCCAGCTTGCGCGCGAGGCCGCGACTCGGCCGCGGCGTGGTCCGCGCGATGTTCGGCAGGAACTGGACTATCTTCCCGGGTAGCACGTCAGTCGGCGGCCCGTTCCGCAGCATAACGCCGACGTTCGCGCCCTGGCCCGGACGAGGCCGGTACGCCCCGCGGCTTCGAATGGGGCCTGGACACGGTCTTCGACGGCCTGCAGGGCCGGCTTGCTCCATCATGAGGGAGGGAACGGGCTAGCTCGTGGCTTCGGCCTCGATCGACGGAGGCGGTGACATGGCGAAGCAGGTTCGGTTGTCGTACGGCGATGCCGGGCTGGACATCTCGGTTCCCGAGACAGCCGTCGTCGTCTACCCGCAGGACGCTCACGCCGTGCCCGACAGCTCGGCCGCGCTGACGGCGGCGCTGCGTTCCCCCGTCAGCGGGCCGCCGCTCAGGGAGCGCGTCCGGCCGGGTCAGACGGTCGCCATCTCGGTCTGCGACGGCACGCGCCCGCAGCCAACCAGCCTGATGCTCCCCGCCGTGCTGGCTGAACTGGACGGGATCATCGACGGCAGCGACATCGTCGTCCTGGTCGCCACCGGCACGCACCGGGCGAACATCGAACGCGAGCTCCGGTCGATGCTCGGCGACGAGGTTGTCGACTGCGTCCGGATCGTCAACCACGACGCCCGGGATGCAGCGAGCCTGACCTGGGCCGGGACGTTCGGGGCGGGCGTGCCGGTCTGGCTCAATACCGAGTGGCTGGCCGCGGACGTCCGGATCACCACGGGATTCGTCGAGCCGCACTTCTTCGCGGGCTTCTCCGGCGGACCCAAGATGGTCGCGCCCGGCCTGGCCGGCCTCGACACGGTCCTCGTGCTGCACGACGCCGCGCGCATCGGGCACCCGTCAGCGACCTGGGGGATCACCATCGGCAACCCCATCCACGATGACGTCCGCGCCATCGCCGCGGGAACGGGCGTGACTTTCGCGCTGGACGTCGTCCTGAACAGGCACAAGCAGATCGTCGCCGCATTCGGCGGTGACATCCTCGCGATGCACGCCGCCGCCGTCCGGCTCGCCCGCCGGCTCGCCATGCGGCCGCTGCCCGCTCCCTTTGACATCGTCGTCACCACGGGCTCGGGATATCCGCTCGACCAGAACCTCTATCAGTCCGTCAAGGGCATGTCGGCGGCGAGCCGGATCGTGCGCGATGGCGGGATGATTATCTGCGCGGCCGAGTGCCGTGACGGGTATCCCGACCACGGCTCTTACCGGGACGTCCTGCGGTCCGCGGCGAGCCCGCAGGCATTGCTCGCCAACATTGCGGGCCGTGCCGTGACGATTCCCGACCAGTGGCAGGTGCAGATTCAGGCGCAGATTCAGGCGCGCAGCACGGTCGTGATGCACACCTCCTATCTCTCCGACGCCGACCTTGCCGACGCGCATCTCAGTCAGACGCCGGATATCAGCGCGACCATCGCGGCAGAACTGGCTCGGCGAGGATCTCCGGCTCGGATCTGCGTGCTGCCGGAAGGGCCGCAGACGATCCCGTACCTGGAGTCGGCGCAGCCTGCCTAGCCTAGCGGTCAGCGGAACCGGAGTTGCGCGGGCAGCGCGGCGTTCAGGGCACCCGACCGGAACGGAGCGATGTCGAGGGCGCGGGCACCGAATCCGGCAGTGGCGACCGCTGTCCGCACGGCACCGACGCTCCGCACGGCGGCCACGCTGGCGGCGTCGATCTCGAGCCGCACTGTTTCCCCGAGATCGCGCACCCGCAGGTCACGGACCGTAACGCCCGCCTGCGCGAGCACTGCCCTGACGGCTTGCTCGGCCATGTCGACGCGGGCGAGCCTGGCCGGAGTAATCGGCACGCCGTAGGCGATGCGACTGGACAGGCAGGGGCTCGCCGGACGGTCAGAGGTGGGGAGGCCCCAGTGGCGGCTGAGCGCGCGAACCTGATCCTTGCTCATCCCGACGTCCGCGAGCGGCGTGCCCGCGCCGCGCTCGGTGGCCGCCCGGATGCCCGGCCGCCAGCCGGCCCGGACGTCATCGGCGTTGGTGCCGGTGACCAGCCGGACCCCGGCTTCGAGATGGCCCTCAGTAACCACCGTGTCGATGAGCGTCGCCTTGCAGAAATAGCAACGGTCGGGCCCGTTCCGCCAGTAGTCAGGATTATCGATCTCTCGCGTCGGCATTTCCGTGTGCCGGACTCCGAGGTCCACGGCCAGTTGCCGCGCGGCGGACAGCATCCCGGCTGGCAGTGCATCCGATACGGCGGTGACGGCAGCGACGCTCGCGGGTCCGAGCGCCCGCACGGCAGCCGCCAGTACCAGGGCAGAGTCGACACCGCCGGAAAACGCGACGAGGACCCGAGTGCAGTGGCTGAACCAGTCGAGCAGCTCACTCT
>JBOHCP010000781.1:0-2719 GCA_050698875.1 Streptosporangiaceae bacterium
GATGCGGGTGCCGGCCGGGGTGATGACCGGGTCGCTGACCCGGGCGAGGGCGTCGGCTCCGGTGATGGGGTCGTGGCTGAGTTTCTGGGCGCCGAGCAGGCGCCGGTTGGCCGTGAAGCCGATCTGCCGCAGTGCGGGCAGGTTGGTCAGCCGCTTGCCGATCCCGAAGTCGCGGGTCTCGTTGATGGTCGTCTCGGTCCGGATTGCTTTGCCGAGTTTGTGGTACTGCTTGATTTTCGAGTTCTTGTAGTCGACGTGCAGGCTCGGGGTCACGCCGTCGGTGATGACCCGGGTGCGGAACCGTCCGGGGGTGGCGTGCTTGCCTTTGCGGATGATGCGGCGGTCGAAGATGAGGCCGACCTGGTCGGGCCGGCCGATGTCCAGGTTGTCGTGGATGACCTGGTCGAAGAAGACCCGCCCGGACACGGGCTTGTCGAGCACCTGGGTGAGGGAGAACTCGGCCTGCAGCACCGAGATGTCATACCGGTACCCGGCGGCCTGGTCGTCCGCCGAGTACGGGCTGGGCAGGATGGCCAGCCACTTGCGGGCCAGCGCCTCGATCTTGTCCTCGTCCAGGGAGTCGCAGATGGCCTGCAGGGCGGGCACTTCCTCCACCGCGGCGAACCCGTTGTCCAGCGGCTTGAACCCGATCCCGGCCCTGGCGGCCTGAGCCTGCGCGTAGTGGTGCCCGTTGATCAGCAGCTTGCCGCCGTAAGGGAAGTAGGAGGAGAACTTGACGAAGAACGCGCCGAAGTCCGCATCGACGCAGTGCACGTAAAACTGGTTCACCACCGAGGTCGTCCTGACGATCCACGGGTAGGACCGGCCGTCGGCGGCGCGCCGCTTCTCGGTCCGGAACACGGTGTTCTTCTCCTGCGCCCGGCCGATGAACAGCACCCCCTCCGTGCGCCCGGCCGCCTCGAAGCGGGCCAGGTGCTGGTGCATCACGTCGTCTTTGCGCTGCCCCCTGGCAAAGTCGAGGCGGGGGATGTCATGCGTGTCGGCGAAGGACCGCAGCCGCGCGGTGAAGTCCCGGCTCATCGGGGCGATCACCGCCGTCGAGGCGATCGGCTTGCCCAGGTGGCCGTGGATGAACCCCACGATCCCCTCCGCCCGCTGCAGCTGCGGCACATACAAGTTGCAGTACAGCCGGTCGATCGACTCCAGCTCAAACAACAGGTGATCCGACAGCACATCGGCCACGCTGCGGGGTAGCGTCATCACAAGGCTCCGGTCGGTCCACGGCCCCAAGGGCCACCTACCGCCAGCGGCGGTCACATAACGGAGCACACAGTGCCACCGTCAGGCACCGGCCGGAGCCCCTTTCGCTTACCTGACAAGCAACCCACGGCTTGGCGGGCTGGGGCGAAGCCCCGTTAGCCTCGATTCTCGGTCCGGGAATTTGATTGAGGTTCCGCGGGTGGTTACCGGGACGGGAACCGGAACCGCAGGATGCGGTTGTCCCACCAGGGGATCGGTACTTCGAGGTCGGCGAAGCCGGCGTCGATGAGTACGGGGTGGTGGCTGCGCAGGTTGAGCGAGCAGGTGACTGCGCTGTTGTCGATGTGCAGGGTGCCGGTGGCGTCGAGGAAGTCGCGCCAGATCCGGTGCGGGGTGGCGTTGTGGTAGCGGTCGAGCTGGCGGGCCAGCAGGCGGTAGAGGTTGCCGGCGACGACGGTGAGGGTGGCGTCCAGGTCGACGTTGAGGGGGACGCCGCTGGTGAGGGCGTCGAGGTGGAAGCCGCCGATGTAGGCGTCGAGCTCGTTCTCGATGCCCATCCGCTCGGCGTAGCGGGCGAACAGGTCCTTGCCGGGGCGGGTCAGGTTGCTGGTGATGATCAGGGTGGGCTCGTCGTGGCCGATGCTGGTGACGGCGATCTGGCGGACCTGGGCGGAGATGCCTTTGAGCCGGATCATGTCTTCGTGCATGCGGGGCCGCCGGTAGCGGCCGGTGCGGGCGATGACGGCGCTGGTCCAGGCGGAGGCGGGCAGCGCGTCGAGGCGGGCGAGCTCGGTCTTGCCGCGCTGGCGCAGGGTGAGCCACTGGATGCCGCGGCCGGATAGTTCTTCCAGGATGGCGTAGGTGGTCAGCTGGGAGTCGAAGACCAGCAGGCCGGGCTCGGCGCCGGTGGCGTTTTTCCAGTAGTCGGCGAAGGCGAGGATCTCGGCGGCCTGCTCGGCCTTGGTGATGTCGGCGTTGGCGTAGACCATCTCGCTTGAGGCGTGGTCGTTGGCGAAGAATGTCAGCACGGCCTTGACGCGCTGCGACCTCTTGGGCACGTAGTGCTTTTCCAGCACTGACTCGGCGCCGTGGTGGCGGATGGCGTGGAAGTCGCAGTTGAACCCCTGCTCGCCCGATGCGAGGCCGAGTGGCCGCAGCGCCTTGACCAGCCCGGTCAGCAGCTTTCGGTTGGATTCCCCGCGGACCCGGTAGGAGTAGCTGCCCGGGTGGGTGGCCTTGGGCAGCGCGGTCAGGCCGAGGGCGAAGGCCAGGCCCGCATCGTCGGTCAGCGACCCGACATGGTAGGTCCGCGGGATGCGGGCGCACTTGGCCATCAGCAGCGAGGCAACCGACTGCCACGATGACAGCGCCCGGGTGGCGGGGTAGCCGGCGGAGCGGATCAGGCCGACCAGGGTGATGGACGGGAACAGCAGCAGCAGTCCCGCGTGGTCGCAGGGCAGCGACGTTTCCTGCGCGGGCCAGCCGGCCAGCCTGGCTG
>JBOHCP010000782.1:0-2718 GCA_050698875.1 Streptosporangiaceae bacterium
GGGGAGCACCCGGCCGCCCGCCGCGGCGGCACCGTCGCCGCCCCGCCGCTCGCGCCCGGCGCCGGCGAGCCAGGCCAGCGCCAGCGCCTGCACCGCGAACGAGGTATCCATGACCGCGGCCGGGTTACCCTCGCCCGCCACGAGGTTGACGACCCGGCCCTCGGCCAGCAGGATCAGTCGCCTGCCGTCGGCGAGCACGTACTCGTCCGCGTACGGCCGGACGCCCGGGTTCACCTCGACGGCGAGACCCGCGATCGCGGCTACGTCGATCTCGACGTCGAAGTGGCCCGCGTTGGCCAGCATCGCCCCGTCGGGCAGCCGTGCCAGCTCGGCCGCGCCGAGCACGTCGCGCGATCCGGTCGCGGTGATGACAAGCTCCGCCAGTGGCGCCGCCGCGCTCATCGGCAGCACCCGGAATCCCTGCATCAGCGCGCCGAGCGCGCGGACCGGGTCCACCTCGGTCACGATCACCTGGGCGCCGAGCCCTCGGGCCCGCTCCGCGATGCCCGACCCGCACGCCCCGAAGCCGGCCACGACGACGGTGTTGCCCGCCACCAGAGTGTTGGTGGCGCGCATGATCCCGTCGAGCACCGACTGCCCGGTGCCGTACTTGTGGTCGATCATGCGGGTAATCGCCGACCGCTCGGCGACGACTACCGGGAACCGCAGCGACCCGGCAACGGCCATCCGGCGCAACCTGGCCGCACCGCTCGAGGTCGCCTCGCAGCCGCCGCGCACCCGGTCGATCAGCTCGGCGCGGTCCTCGTGCAGCGTGTTGACCAAGTCGCAGCCGTCGTCCATCACCAGATCCGGCTCGCAGTCCAGGACCCGGTGGATGTGCTCGTAGTAGGTTGCCCGGTCCACGCCCGATCGGGCCTGAACGGTGACGCCCGGCTCGGCCGCCAGCGCAGCGGCGATGTCGTCCTGCGTCGACAGGGGGTTCGACGCGGCCAGGTGCACCCGCGCGCCGCCCGCCGTCAGCGTGCGGATCAGGACCGCTGTCTCCGCCGTGACGTGCAGACAGCAGGCCACCGTCAGCCCGGCGAACGGCCGCTGCTCGGCGAAGTCCGCGCGCAGCATGCCGAGGACCGGCATGGCGCGCTCGGCCCAGGCGACGCCGGGCTGGCCTGTCAGGGCCAGCCCGGCATCGGCGATGTCAGACGACACGCCGCCGCCGTCCCGCGGGACCGCTCCGGGGGAACGACCCCCCGAAGCCCCCCGCGGGCTAGTAGCGGTACTGATCCGGCTTGTACGGGCCATCGACCGGCACGCCGAGGTAGGCAGCCTGCTCCTTGGTCAGCACGGTGAGCCTCGCGCCGAGCGCGTCCAGGTGCAGGCGGGCGACCTTCTCGTCCAGGTGCTTCGGCAGCACGTGCACGTCGAGCGCGTACTCGTCGGTCTTGGTGAACAGCTCCACCTGCGCGATGACCTGATTGGTGAAGCTGTTCGACATGACGAAGCTCGGATGCCCGGTGGCATTGCCGAGGTTAAGCAGCCGGCCCTCCGATAGCACGATCACCGCGTGCCCGTCCGGGAACGTCCACTCGTCCACCTGCGGCTTGATGGTGATGCGCTTGATGCCGGGCAGCCGGGCCAGCCCGGCCATGTCGATCTCGTTGTCGAAGTGGCCGATGTTGCCCACGATCGCCTGGTGCTTCATCCGGCTCATGTGCTCGGCGGTGATGATGTTGTAATTGCCGGTAGCCGTGACGAAGATGTCCGCGGTCTCCACCACGTCCTCGAGCGTCGCGACCTGGAAGCCGTCCATCGCCGCCTGCAGGGCGCAGATCGGGTCGACCTCGGTCACGATTACCCGCGCGCCCTGGCCCCGCAGCGACTCCGTGCAGCCCTTGCCCACGTCGCCGTAGCCGCAGACGACCGCGACCTTGCCGCCGATCAGCACGTCCGTGCCCCGGTTGATGCCGTCTATGAGCGAGTGCCGGCAACCGTACTTGTTGTCGAACTTGGACTTGGTCACCGAGTCGTTCACGTTAATCGCCGGGAACTTGAGGGTGCCGTTCCTGGCCATGTCGTAGAGCCGGTGCACGCCTGTCGTGGTCTCCTCGCTGACGCCCTTGATGCCAGCGGCCATCGCCGTCCACTTGCCCGGCGTCTGCGCCAGCGAGGCGGTGAGCGCGGCGAGGATGACGCGCCACTCCTCCGGGTCGTCGTCCCTGGCAGCCGGCACAGCGCCCGCCGCCTCGAACTCAGCGCCCTTGTGCACCAGCAGCGTCGCGTCGCCGCCGTCGTCCAGCAGCATGTTCGGGCCGGTCTCGCCGTCCCAGGTGAGTGCCTGCTGGGCGCACCACCAGTACTCCTCCAGCGTCTCGCCCTTCCAGGCGAACACCGGGGTGCCCGTGGGGTTCTCTGGCGTGCCGTCCGGGCCTACGACGACCGCCGCGGCGGCGTGGTCCTGGGTGGAGAAGATGTTGCACGAGGCCCAGCGGACCTCGGCGCCGATCGCGGCGAGCGTCTCGATCAGCACGGCGGTCTGCACGGTCATGTGCAGCGAGCCGGTGATCCGGGCGCCGGCCAGCGGCTGGGCGGCTGCGTACTCCGCCCGCACGGCCATCAGTCCTGGCATCTCGTGCTCGGCGAGCCGGATCTCGCGCCGGCCGAAGTCGGCCAGCGACAGGTCGGCGACCTTGAACGGAAGAGCGTCGGGCATGCAGACTCCTTGAGTTTCACTCGGATGGCGGAACACCCGCGGCGCGAACT
>JBOHCP010000783.1:0-2697 GCA_050698875.1 Streptosporangiaceae bacterium
CGGCCCACGTCCGGGCCGGTCGTCCGGCTGGTCCTCAGCACCTGACCGGCCGGCCGCGCCACGGCGGCGGCTGCCAGGCCTGCGGGGGGCGGCCCGCTGAGGCGAGGCGACAGCTGGCGCTGCGGCAGGCTAACGTGGCGACCGTGAAAGCATCCCCGGAAGCGCAGCTGCGGTTGCTGGAGCTCGCCGACTTTGATGCCGAGCTGGGGAGGCTGGAGCATCGCCGCCGGAACCTGCCGGAGCATGCCGAGCTCGCCGGGCTCGAGCAGCGCGACGGCGAGCTGCGAGACGAGATGACAGCTCTGGAGGCCCGCGAGGGCGATCTGCGGCGCGAGCAGATGAAGGCGGACGCCGACGTTGAGCAGGTCCGCAGCCGCATCACACGGGACCGGTCGCGGCTGGACGCGGGGCAGGTCAGCTCGCCGCGGGAGCTGGAGAACCTGCAGTCGGAGATCGATTCGCTGCTGCGGCGACAGTCCGATCTCGAGGACGTAGAGCTCGACGTCATGGAGCGACTGGAGGCGGTGCAGTCCAGGCTCAAGGAAGCCGGCGCCGAGCGGGCCTCCGTCAGGGCCGGGCTCGAGTCGGTGACCGGCCGGCGTGACGCCGCGATGGCTGAGCTGGCCGGGCTGTCGGGGCGGGCGGCGGATCAGCGCGCGACGGTGGCCGAGCAGGAGCCGGCTGACCTGCTCGAGCTCTACGAGCGGCTGCGTACCCAGCACGGCGGCGTCGGCGCGGCGGCGCTGCGCCGCGGCCAGTGCCAGGGCTGTCACCTCACGCTGAATACGGCGGACCTGAACGTGATCCGCGCTACGGCGCCTGACGACGTCGTGCGGTGCGAGGAGTGCCGGCGCATCCTAGTCAGGACCGATGAATCGGGGCTCTGACCAGCACGCCGCGGCGAGCGATACGAGCCGTGCTGCGGGCGGCTGGCGGCGGGCGCAGGGCTCGGCCACGACCACCCTGTTGCTGCGGCACGGCCAGACCGCGATGTCGGTCGAAGGCCGCTTCGCTGGCCGGGGGGACATACCGCTGACGAGCACGGGCGCGCGGCAGGCCATCGCCGCAGCGGACCGGCTCGCTGGTTGCGGCGTCGACCTCGTAGTGAGCTCACCGCTGAGCAGGGCACGGGATACCGCGCAGGCGGTTGTCGACGCAGCCGGGGCGCCGATGATTGTCGAGGACGACCTCGCGGAGACTGACTTCGGCGCGTGGGAAGGCCTGACCTTCGCGGCGGTCATGGCCCGCTGGCCTGGGCAGCTGTCGGCGTGGCAGGGTGACGCCGACGTCGCCCCGCCCGGCGGCGAGAGCTTCGCCGCGGTAGCCAGCAGGGTCAACGGCGCGCTGGACCGGCTGCTAGCCAGCAACCTCGGCCAGACGATCGTCGTGGTCAGCCACGTCACGCCGATTAAGACACTGGTCTGCCGTGCGCTGCTCGCTCCGCCGCCGGCGATGTTCCGGATGCACCTCGACGTCGCTTCGCTCTGCGAGGCGACGTGGTTCGCCGACGGCCCCGCACTGATCCGGTCGCTGAACGACACCGCGCACCTGCGAGGGTGCTGACCGGCAGGCGCACCCCGCCCCCCTGGGTCGTGCTGATGGCGGCCGATTTAGGACCGCTTGAGTTCATTGTTCTGACCGATCGACGCGTCGTGTGTGTAAATACTCTCCGCGTGTGGAATAGCACTCCTCGTAATTGATCAAGACGGGGGGATTTCAGTGCCTGTACAATCCACGACCCGCGCGGCGACCCGCCGTAGTTCGGCGAGTTCCGCTCGCAGCAGGCCGGTGAGCCGCAGTGCGTCACGAGGCACTGCGAGCCGGTCGAAATCCATGTCAGGCTCCGGGACGTCGTCGGCCACGTCGTCGGCACGTCGCAGCAGCGCTGGGACGTCAGCCGGCGGCACGGCAGCGAGGGCGACACCACGGAGCACCGCATCGCGGTCGACCCGCACTACGGCATCGCGATCGACCGCCTCCCGCACTAGCGCGTCTCGCCCAACCGCCGCGCGCCGCGGCACGGCCAGCCGGAGCAACGGCAGCCGCAGCACGGCGAGCCGGAACGGCACGAGCCGCGGCACCACGACGCGGCGCGGCACGTCGATCCGCGCTGGCACGACGCCGGCCACCGCGGCGAAGGGCGTCTCGTCGGCCGCAACCAAGGTGACCTCCGCGGCGACCAAGATGACGGTAGCCGCGACCAAGGCGACGGCGTCGGCTCGCACGATGTCGTCGGCGATGCAGTCGATGAACACCGCGACCAAGGCGATGACCACGGCAGCGAAGGCGCTCATGACGGCCGCCAAGACCATGCAGGGCGCTAAGCCGGTGGCAGCGTCCCCGGTGCGGCGGTCGGCCGCGCGCTCGCCGTCCTCATCGAGGTCCGCCTCCAGCACCGCCGCACGCTCGACGTCTGGCAGATCAGGCGACATGGCGATGTCAGGGTCTGGTCATGGCTCGGCGAGCCGAACGTCGTCACCGGGCAAGTCAGGCTCGGGCCTCTCCAGGTCGCGAGCCAGCACGCCACGGCCGCGCCCGGCCGTCCGCCGGACGGCGAGCCGCCCGGCCAGCCGCGCGACACCCGGAATGAAGCCGTCGTCGTCGCTGACGATGTCCGCGCCGGCCCAGTCGCGCAGTAACGGTGAGTACGGCAGCCTGCTCGGCAGCCTGATCCACTGACGTCGCAGTCACGGGGGG
>JBOHCP010000784.1:0-2694 GCA_050698875.1 Streptosporangiaceae bacterium
CTTAGTGGGTGAGTCCGTAAGTTCGTCGGGGGTTAGCTGACGGGTTCGTGCCCGAGCGCGGCGAGGTGGACGGTGGCGGCGGTGTCGAGGGCTTCCTGGGGGGAGCCGACGGGGAGTCCGGTGAGCAGGAGGGCGTCTTGGTAGCGGTCGCGGGCGGCGGTGTAGATCGCGAAGCCGAAGGAGTGGGCGGAGCCGCCGTAGCGGAGCCGGAACAGCGGGATCTGCTCGCCGTCGGGCAGGACGCCGGTGATGTAGGCGAACGAGCCGCGGTATCTGGCCTGCACCTTATCCAGCTGCGGCCAGTTGGTGCCGGCGTGGTCCAGCAGCCGCACGATGATCGAGCTGCGGGTCGATTCCGGGATGGCGGGCACGTGCCCATCATGCCGCCTGCGCGCGTCCGCGCACGCGGCGATCCGGCGCTGGGCGGCGAATTACATGAGTGTAATTTGCCGTTTCATGATCTTACTTCCTGGTGCGGCGCCGATCATGCTGAGGGCTGCTGAGCGCAAGACGCTGAAGAAACGGGTCCGGGGCGCGAAGACGTGCTGGCGGGACCGGCTGCGCGCGCAGGTCGTGCTGGCCGCTGCGTCCGGCCGGGCGAACGGGCGGATCGCCGCCGGCCTTGGCGTTTCCGTCGATACGGTGCGCAAGTGGCGGGGCCGGTTCGCCGCGCGCGGCCTGGCGGGGCTGAAGGACCTGCCGCGTTCGGGGCGGCCGCGGCTGATCAGCGAGGCAGATCGGGCGGCGGCGGTCGCGCTGGCCTGCCAGCTGCCCGCCGCGGCCGGGGTGCCGCTGTCCCGCTGGACCGGGCCGGAACTGGCCAGGGAGCTGGCCGCCCAGGGCCTGGCCGGGCTCATGTCGGTGTCCTCACTGCTGCGGATCCTGGCCGAGAACCCGGTCAAGCCGTGGCAGTACCAGTCCTGGATCTTCCCCCGCGACCCGGACTTCGAGCAGAAGGCCCGGGTGATCCTGGACCTCTACCAGGGCGAGCCGCTCGGCCCGGGGCGACCGGATCCTGTCCTTCGACGCCAAGCCGTCGATCCAGGCCCGCGGCCGCATCCACGCCACCCTGCCCCCGGCACCGGGCCGGCCCGCCCGCGTGGAGCACGAGTACGCACGCCACGGCGCGCTCGCGCTGCTCGCCGGCCTGGACGTTCATACCGGCAAGGTGTTCGCCTCTACCCCCGCCACCACGGGCATCGTCCCGTTCATGGACCTTGCCGGCCAGGTCATGGCCCGGCCAGAGTACAAGGACGCGGACCGCGTCTTCGTCATCGTCGACAACGGGTCGGACCACCGCGGCGAGGCCGCCATCAGCCGGCTCCGCACGGCGCACCCGAACGCGATCATGATCCACACCCCCGTCCACGCATCCTGGCTGAACCAGATCCCCGTTAACCGGCCCTCGGACGGAGGACACGCCCGGACTGCCTGAGGTCCCGCGCGTTCGGGCGGGCAGCGGCCAGACTCGCGGCAGGTGTTCCCCTGGGGGAGGGTCATGCCGCAGCACGTTGTCTTAGCCAGCGACGGGTACCGCGTCGATGGGTGCGGCGCGGACGGCGATCTGGTTAACCAGTTCCTGGCGCATCTGGGGTCGCGGGCGTTCTCGCCTGCCACGGTGCGGGCCTATGCGTTTGACCTGCTGAACTTCCTGCGGTTCCTGGCCGGGCGGAATGCCCGGCTGGGCGAGGTGGTGGCGACCGACTTGTTCGATTACCTGGACTGGCAGCAGCGCCCGGCGGGCACCGCGGGCCAGCAGGTGGTCCGGCTCGGGTCCGGGCGCGGGGCGATGCCGGCCACGATGAACCGGCGGATCGCGGCGGTCCGCGGCCTGTTCGAGTTCGCGGTGATGTCCGGCGCCCGGGCGGACAACCCGGTGCCGGCGGCGCGGCGGTCCAGCGGCCTGCGCGCCACTCGCCGGGGCCTGCTCGGGCACATCGGCCCGGGACGCCCGCGCAGTGGCGGACGGCTGATGCGCCAGCCGCAGCGGCTGCCCGAGTCGCTCGAGCCCGATGACGTAACGGCGTTCCTGGCTGACCTGCGAACGTTCCGGGACCGCGCGATAACGCTGGTAATGCTGCTGGGCGGGTTGCGCGCAGCCGAGGTCCGGTCGCTGCGGCTGGCCGATGTGGATATGGGGCTGCGCCGCCTGCGGGTGACCGGCAAGGGCGGCAGAGAGCGCGTCGTGCCGGTGGACGGGTTGTTCTTCGCCGAACTGGCCGCCTACCTGAACAAGGAGCGGCCGGCCGGGTGCCGCACCGCCGAGTGTTTCGTGGTGCTGCGCGGCCCGACTGCCGGGCAGCCGCTGACCGAGGCCGGGCTGCGGCGAGTCTTCCGGACCCACCGGGCGACCTCGGGGGCGCTGCGGGTGCGGCCGCATCGGCTGCGTCACACCTACGGCACCGAGCTGGCCTGCGCTGGCATCGATCTGCTGGCATTGCGGGAGCTGATGGGCCACGCCAATCCTGAGACCACGGCCGCCTACGTGCATCTGTCGCCGGAGATGCTGGCGGCCGAGTACGCCCGCGCCAGGGCGGCGGCCCGGTGAGCGCCCCCGCAGCTGTCGCCCTGCGCCGCCAGCGCGCGCCGGATCTGCTGGTCGCTTATGCGGAGGCGCTGGCAGTGCTGCCGGTCAACCCGGACGCGCGGCGGATCCGGCGCAATGCCGCCACGATGCTGATGACGACACACCCG
>JBOHCP010000785.1:0-2686 GCA_050698875.1 Streptosporangiaceae bacterium
GCCGTACCGCGGCTGTGCGCCGCCGAACGGGCGACCGCCTGGCGCACGCCGCGGAGTGCCGAAGCGCGGCTGACCAGGCTGCGGCGGCGCGAGGTAAGCCTCAGGCGCGGCTCCGCCGCCGTCGAGGTACGGCGACGGATAGATCGGTCCCGCCGGTGCTGACGGGGACGCTGCCGGCGCCCCGGTCGGCTGCTCCGGCCCGGCGCCGTGGTGCTCGGTCTCGTTTTGCTGCGTCATCCCGGTCGTCCTGCCGATGGCCCCTCAGCACGGCCGGCCGAACCGTGCCGTCTGCGACGCGCCAGCGGGTCCAGGGTGGTCCCGCCCGCTCACAACTGTATGCGGCGCCGAACGTATCCCGCTTCAGGCTGCGCCACCCTGCGAATGAGGCCCGAGCGCGAACTCAAACCGGCTGGCAGGAGGCCGCGTCCCCGGCCGAGGGCCCGCCAAGGCCCGGAGCTACAGGTTGCCGCGGCGCGCCTGCTCCCGCTCGATGGCCTCGAAGAGGGCCTTGAAGTTGCCCTTGCCAAAGCCCTGCGAGCCGTGTCGCTCGATGAGCTCGAAGAACACCGTGGGCCGGTCCTGGACAGGCCGGCTGAAGATCTGCAGCAGGTAACCGTCCTCGTCCCGGTCGGCCAGGATGCGCAGTTCGCGTAGCTCGTCGAGCGGTACCCGGGTGTCGCCGACCCACTCGCCGAGGGTGTCGTAGTAACTGTCGGGCGTGCCGAGGAACTGCACGCCCGCGGCCGACATGCCGCGCACCGCGCCCACGATGTCGTCGGTGGCCAGGGCGATGTGCTGGACGCCCGGCCCGCCGTAGAACTCCAGATACTCGTCGATCTGGGACTTCTTCTTGCCGACGGCCGGCTCGTTGATCGGGAACTTGACCTTGCGACCGCCGTCGGCGACCACCTTGCTCATGAGAGCGGAGTACTCCGTGGCGATGTCGTCGCCGACGAACTCCTTCATGTTCTCAAAGCCCATCACGCGGTGGTAGAAGTCCACCCACTCGTCCATGTGGCCAAGCTCGACGTTGCCCACGCAGTGGTCGATCTCGGTGAAGAAGGGGCCCGCCTGCTCGGCGGTCAGCGCGCCGACGGCGACGTACCCCGGCAGGTACGGCCCGGCGTAATCGGTCCGCTCGACCAGTGCGTGCCGGGTGTCGCCGTAGGTCGCGATCGCGGCCAGCACGACCGTGCCGTGCTCGTCGGTGACGACCTCAGGCGCGCGCAGCCCCCGCGCGCCGCGCGCCACGGCGTAGTCGTAGGCCGCGGTCGCCGACGGGACGCCGATGGCCAGGTCGACGACGCCATCACCGTGCGCAGCGACGTGCCAGGCGAGTGCCGTCCCGGCACGCACCGGAGCGCGGAAGACGAACCGGGCATTGCCCGATTCCAGTACGTATGCTGCCTCGTCTTTGCAGCCGGTCTCCGGCCCGCGGTAGGCGACGCAGCGCATGCCGAACGCGGTCGAGTAGAAGTGGGCCGCCTGCCGGGCATTGCCGACGCCGAACCCGACGGCGTCCATGCCGGTCACCGGGAACTCGTCGGCCGCCGTTACCCGCTCGCGGGTTGCCTCAGCCGTCATCGCTCGCTCCTTCGCGGTCCGGCGCTAGCCCTTGACGGCAGGATCTGTCAGCCAGTCATGATGCGCAACCGCGAACAAGAATGCTAGACATTATGCTTAGTCATTTACCCGATTAGCTGACGATCTTGTACAGGATGGTAACGGGGTGGCTCGCCTTGATCGACGATCTTGACGCGCGGCTCATCGAACTGCTCAGGGCCGAGCCCCGGGTCGGCGTGCTTGAGGCATCGCGGCGGCTCGGCGTCGCGAGAGGCACCGTGCAGGCCAGGCTCGACCGCATGCAGGCGCGCGGCGTGATCACCGGCTACGGGCCTGACATCGCCCCGGCGGCGATCGGATACAGCGTGACGGCCTTCGTCACGCTGGAGATCCGGCAGGCCGGCGGCCATGATCCGGTGGCCGAGCGCCTCGGGGCGATCGCCGAGGTGCTTGAGGCGCACACCATCACCGGTGCGGGCGACATGCTGTGCCGCGTAGTCGCCCGCAGCAACGCTGACCTGCAGCGGGTGATCGACGCGATCGTCGCGCTTGACGGTGTGGTCAGGACCTCGACGGTCATCGCGCTCGACAGCCCGCTGCCGCACCGGGTGCTCCCGCTCATCCGCGCCGCCGCGAGCCCGCGCGAGAAGCCCGAAGATGCGCCGGAACACCTTGCCGCTGGCGGCCATCTGCACGACGCTTCGATGTGAGTCGCGAAGGAGCGAGCAATGGCTATCGAGCTGAACCACACCATCGTCCCCGCGCACGACCCCAAGGCATCGGCACAATTCCTCGCCACCGTCCTCGGCGTGCCGGTCGACCCGCCGGTTTCGCACTTCACGCCCATCACGCTGGCCAACAGGGTCACCCTGGACTTCGACGCGCACGACACGATCGATGTGCACCACTACGCGTTCCTGGTGAGTGACGAGGAATTCGAGGCGGCCTTCGCCCGGATCAAGGAGGCGGGCATTGCCTACTACGCCGATCCCGGCTGCAGGCAGGCCGGCCAGGTCTACGCGAGCAAGAACGGCAGTCGCGGCACGTACTTCCGCGACCCCAACGGCCACCTCATGGAAATTCTCACCGCTGCCGCTGGCTAGCGTCGGGATCGAGCCGAGGC
>JBOHCP010000786.1:0-2683 GCA_050698875.1 Streptosporangiaceae bacterium
CGCGCTGCGCGGTCAGATCGACATCGCCGCCCGCCTGATCTGGTTCGCCGAGAAGCTGGGCTGGGCTTACGACGTCCGGTGGCCGGACGAGGCCAGGCTAACCGGCAAGCTCACCGGCGGCCGTCGTCTCGGCTCGATGACACGGCGGACCGCGGCCGCACCGGTCAGCCGCCAGCCGATTGGCCCTGGCGCCGCCTGACGACCAAGATGGAGAGGTGACAGTCCAGCCAGCGCCACCGCCAGGTAGCCGACGGCGTATGACCGGTAAGGAACGGCGCGCGCAACTGCTCGACATCGGCCGACGATTGTTCGCCGAGCGCGGCCTGGACGGCACCTCCATCGAGGAGATCGCCGCCCAGGCTGGCGTGTCCAAGCCGGTCGTGTACGAGCACTTCGGGGGCAAGGAAGGCCTGTACGCAGTTGTGGTGGACCGGGAGGTCGAGCGATTCCTCGATATGGCCACCCGGCTGCTCGAGGGCGAAGACACCATGGCCAAGTTCGAGATGGCCGCGGTTCGGCTGCTCCGGTACATCCAGGAGAACTCCGACGGCTTCCGGATCCTGGTCCGCGACTCCAACCCGACCTCGGGCTCCGGCACCTTCGCCAGCCTGATCAGCGACATCGCGAGCCAGGTCGAGTACATCCTCGGCGACGTGCTCGCCGCGCGCGGCTACGACCCGGGGCTCGCGCCGGTCTACGCGCAGATGCTCGTCGGCATGGTCGCTTCGGCCGGCCAGTGGTGGCTGGACGCGCGCAAGCCGGCCCTGGAAGAGATGGCCGCGCACCTGGTCAACCTTGCCTGGAACGGGCTGCGCGAGCTCGACCCCGCGCCGCAGCTATCCGCGGACGCGGCAGCGCAGTTGCGTCCCGACGGTGACGCGCCCGGCTAACCCAGCGCCCGTGACGTAGAGCGCCGTGGTGACACCAGTCAGCCGTGACCGACCACGAAGACTCGACGGAACGGCAGCACGGTGCCGTACGGCGCCACCGGGTAGGCCGACCGGACGCGCTCCCCGTACTGCTCGACGAAGTCGGCGGCCTCCGCCGGCCCGAGGGCAGCGAGGACCGGACGCAACCCGGTGCCCTTGTACCACTCGGTGACCGGATCTGGTCCGTGCAGCACGTGCAGATAGGTCGTCTCCCAGGCGTCGACCGCCAGCCCGGTCATGGCAAGCACGTCGAGGTAGCTGGTCAGATCTTCGGCCTGCCGGTTGAGCTTGACGCGCGCCAGCCGGTCCCGCCAGCGGTCCGAGCCGGCTAGCTCGCGCAGCACCGCGTGGCTGGGCTGGTCGAAGTTGCCTGGGAGCTGGAAGGCAAGCCAACCGCCGGGGGCCAGGTAGCCCGCCCAGCGCGGTAGCAGATCCAGGTGGCCAGGGACCCACTGCAGCGTGGCGTTGGAGATGATCACGTCCGCCGGCCGGTCGGGCCTGAAGTCGCGGATGTCGCCAAGCTCGAACCTGAGCCGCCCGCCGAAACAGTCGCCGCCGTACCGCGCCGTGGTGGCCGCCTCGATCATCTCGGCGGAGGAGTCGACGCCGAGCACTCTCGCCTGCGGCCAGCGTCGTGCCAGTTCCGCCGTCAGCTGACCGGGTCCGCAGCCCAGATCGACCACATAGCCGGGCGCCTCGGTGGCCACCCGGCCGGCCAGGTCGAAGAACGGCCGCGACCGCTCCTCGGCGAAGGTCAGGTACTGGCCCGGATCCCACATGACAGCTCTCCCTCGTTGCGCTCGCGCCCGCCGGCCACGACATGGCTGCCGATCTGGTGCTGCTCCGGCTGCACCAGGCGGCCATTCATGCGCCGGTTGGTCGGATGTCTCTCGACATCAAGATACCTCGGCGCTGTCTACCGCCGCTGAAGTCTCGATGTCAAGAGATATGCTGCGGACATGGCGCGCGTGACCAAGCCAGTCACCGACGAGGTCGATGACATCGTCGCCCGGTGGCGCGCCGAGCGGCCTGACCTGGACACCACGCCGCTGCACGTGCTCAGCCGGGTGTCCCGGCTGGCCCGCCACCTGGACCGGGCGAGGCGCGCTGCCTTCACCGCGCACGGGCTCGAGGCGTGGGAGTTCGACGTGCTGTCGGCGCTGCGCAGGCAGGGCGCGCCATACCAGCTCAGCCCCGGCGCGCTGCTGCGCGCGACGCTCGTCACCTCCGGCACGATGACCAACCGGATCGACCGGCTCGCGGCCCACGGCCTGGTCCGGCGGCATCCCGACCCGCAAGACAAGCGGGGCGTGCTCGTGGAGCTGACGAGCGCGGGCCTGCGCAGTGTCGACGCCGCGATGGCAGACCTGCTGGAACGAGAACGCGGCCTGCTCGCCGCGCTGCCCGCCGGCCAGCAGCAAGACCTGGCGGGACTGCTCCGGGTCCTGCTCGCGCCCTTCGACGCCGGCCCGGACGACGGCTAGCCCATCTCTTCCGCGACTTCGAGCCAGCGGTCTTCGAGCCCGGCTCGCTCCTGCTGAACGGCACGCAGCCGCCCGCCGAGTTCGACCAGCGTCGGGTAGTCGCTGGCGTGTGCGGCCAGGTCCGCGGACAGCTGAGCCTCGGTGTCGGACAGCCGGGCGATCTGCCGCTCCAGCCTGGCCAGCTCCTTCTGGCCAGTCCGCTGCCGAGCGCCGCCCGAGGCCGGCCCCGAGGCCTGCCCCGAGGCAGCGGGCGCCGGCGCGGCCGGCCGC
>JBOHCP010000787.1:0-2678 GCA_050698875.1 Streptosporangiaceae bacterium
CCAGGATGGTCTCGACCCCGCCGCGGGGCAGTGCGCTGGCCGGCACCCCGCGCACCACCGCTCTGGTGGCATCGGGCACGAACTGCGGCAGGCTGATGTCGCCGCGCCGGGTCGACAGCACGGTGCAGGTCACCTGGCGCGCTCGTTCCCCCACAGCAGCACGTGCAGCCGGATGGTGAGGTCCCAGCCGCGAGCCAGCACGGGCTCGGCTAGCTCCCTGGCGACCTGGACCACCTCGTCGGCCGCTGTTCCGGCAGGCATGATCATGACCGGTGCGAGCCGCCAGCGCGCCACGACGTCGCCGATGTCATCGAGTTCTGCGGCACCGCTGGCCACGAACTTGAATACCGCCTTGCCGGTGCGGAGGAAGGCGGCGAGCGCGCGGGGCCGGAGCGCCATATCGGCGGGAACGCCGCTGCCGCGCACCTTGGGAGACACGTTGAACTGACTGACCAGCTCGGCCACCTCGGGCAGCGGGGCTATCGTGCCGTTCGTCTCGATCTCGATGGCCCAGCCGCGGCCGGCCGCGCCCCGCAGCAGGGACACCAGGCGGTGCTGCTGGATGAGCGGCTCACCGCCGGTGACGACGATCCGGTCCACCCCCATCGCGGCCAGCTGCGCGACGATGTCATCCACCGGGCGCACCGCGAGCTCGGCTGCCGGGTTATGCCGGTCCCAGTCCCAGGTGTAGGCCGTGTCGCACGCCCATGTCGAGCCGGGACCGCGGCCGCAGTCGAGGTTGCAGGTGCCGAGGCGCACGAATCCGACCCGCTGCCCGAGCGACCGGCCCTCGCCCTGGAAGGTGGGACCGAAGACCTCGCTCACGAGCAGCTGGCCTGGTCCGGCCACCGGCAGGTCGGAACGGGCCAGCGTCGAGGCAAGCCGGCCTGCCATTACAGTTCCGCCGTTGCCTCGGTCACGATGCCGCCGCGGACGTGCTGGGTGAGCACGACCCTGACCGACCGTGGCTCGGCCGCCCGCTGCACTTCGGCGGCGATCTCCGCGGCGAGCGCCTCGGCAAACACCGGCCGGTCCCGGAACGACCACAGGTAGAGCTTCAGCGACTTCGACTCGATGCAGCGCTCGTTCGGCTCGTACTCGATCACGACCGAGGACAGGTCGGGCTGGCCGGTGATCGGGCACAGCGAGTTCAGCTCCGTGGAGCTGAACCGCACCCGCGTGCAGTTCGCCGGCGCGGGAAACCATTCGAGGTGATCCATGGGTCGGCGAGTATCCGTGCCGAGCACGCTCACGGTGCCCGTCCTGGCAGCATCAGGCATGCAGCCAGTGTATCCGCGCAGGCGGCGCTGACCCCGTCCGCGCGCCGGGGCCCACCGCAAATGCGCTGGTAGGCTGCATGGGACGAGCTGGCAGGCCAAGGGTAGGGCAGGCGACACAGCGTGGCATCAGGCGTCGGCGGACGGCTGCCGAAGGCGGTAGTGCTGCTGAGCGGGGGGCTCGACTCGGCCACGGTGCTGGCTATCGCGCGCGACGACGGTTTCGATGCGTATGCGCTGAGCTTCCGTTATGGGCAACGGCATGCGGTGGAGCTGGCCGCTGCCCGGCGGGTGGCCGAGAGTCTGGGCGCGGCCGAGCATCGTGTCGCCGACGTCGACCTACGCGCCTTCGGCGGATCGGCGCTCACTGACGGCGCGATGAGCGTGCCGAGGCACGGACCCGGCGACGATCTCGGCACTCAGATTCCCCTTACCTACGTGCCGGCCCGCAATACGATCTTCCTGTCGTTCGCGCTGGCCTGGGCGGAGGTCCTCGATTCCGCCGACGTCTACATCGGGGTCAGCGCGATCGACTACAGCGGCTATCCTGACTGCCGCCCGGAGTTCATCGAGGCATACCAGGCGATGGCGCGGCTGGCCACGAAGGCAGCCGTCGAGGGCCGCCAGAAGCTGACCATCCATGCTCCGCTCATCAGCCTGACCAAGGCGCAGACCATCCAGCGCGGACTTGCGCTTGGCGTCGACTACAGCCTCACCCATAGCTGCTATGACCCGCTTGACGGGCGGCCGTGCGGGGCGTGCGACTCGTGCCTGCTGCGCGCGCGGGGCTTCGCGGAGGCCGGCCTCGCGGACCCGGCGCTGTGATGGAAATCTTCCGCGAGTTCCGATTCGACGCCGCGCACCAGCTCCCGCACGTGCCGGCCGGGCACAAGTGCGGCCGGCTGCACGGTCACACCTACCGGGTCGAGGTCCACATCGCCGGGCCGGTCGACCCGGCGGCCGGCTGGGTCACCGACTTCGGCGACATCGCGTCGGCGTTCGCACCGCTGCACGCGCAGCTCGACCACTACTACCTGAACGAGATACCGGGTCTGGAGAATCCGACCAGCGAGGTGCTGGCGGAGTGGATCTGGGCCCGGCTGCAGCCCGCGCTGCCGCTCGCGGCCGTCGTGGTGCGCGAGACGTGCACCTCGGGCTGCATCTACCGGGGCGAGTGACGGCAGTCTCGTGGCTGACCAGCGCAAGCGGACCAAGTTTGCCGACCGCGTCGCCGAGGTGTACGGAGTGCGAGCCGCCGAGGTGCCGGCCCTGCTGGCTGGCGCGCGCGCCACGACGGTGCGGGTGAACCGCCTGGCGGACGTCCCGGCCGAGGACATCCTGGCCGAGCTGCGCGCAGTCCTGCCCGCTTTCGCCCCCGTACCCTGGTGCGCCGACGCATAC
>JBOHCP010000788.1:0-2674 GCA_050698875.1 Streptosporangiaceae bacterium
GGGAATGGCAAGGCGGGATCCGGCTCGCACCGCAGCGGCGCCGAAGGCGCCGACCTCGTGCTCCGGGTGCCGGACGGCACCGTGATCAAGACCGCGGCCGGGCAGCAGCTGGCGGACCTGACCGGCGCCGGCACCCGCTACGTCGTCGCTGAGGGCGGGCGCGGCGGGCTCGGCAACGCCGCGCTGGCGTCGCCCCGGCGCAAGGCCCCTGGCTTTGCCCTGCGCGGCGAGCCGGGTGTCGAGCTCGACCTGGTGCTTGAGCTGAAGACGGTGGCCGATGCGGGCCTGGTCGGCTTCCCGAACGCGGGCAAGTCGTCGCTGATTGCCGCCATGTCCGCGGCCAGGCCGAAGATCGGCAGCTACCCGTTCACGACGCTCACCCCGAACCTCGGCGTCGTCGAGGCAGGTGACGTCCAGTTCGTGGTCGCTGACGTGCCCGGCCTCATTTCGGGCGCCAGCGCAGGCAAGGGCCTTGGCCTGGACTTCCTCCGCCATATCGAGCGCTGCCGGGTGTTCGTGCACGTACTCGACTGCGCCACCGAGGAGCCGGGCCGCGATCCGGTCAGCGACCTGGACGCGCTGGAGGCCGAGCTCGCGGCCTATCAGGCGCAGACCGGCGCACCGCTCGCGGACCGGCCGCGGATCGTGGCGCTCAACAAGATCGACGTGCCGGCTGCCAGGGAGCTGGCCGACCTGGTGGAGCCGCAGCTAGCGGCGCGTGGCCTGATCGTGCACCAGGTTTCCGCCGCAACGACCGAGGGCCTGCGAGACCTGGCGTTCACCATGGCGTCGGTGATCGAGGCTGCGCGGCGCGCGGCGCCGGCACCGGAGCCGACCAGGCTGGTGCTCCGCCCGCAGCCGATGGCTGGCCCGGACTTCGAAGTGGTCTCGCTCGGGGAGAACAGCTTCCGGGTCGTCGGGGACAAGCCGCGCCGCTGGATCCTGCAGACCGACTTCGCCAACGACGAGGCGGTCGGCTACCTTGCCGACCGGCTCGCGAGGCTCGGCATCGAAGTTGCGCTGGCCGAAGCGGGCGCGGCGCCCGGTGCGGAAGTGCTCATCGGCGAGGAAGGCAACTCCGTCGTGTTCGACTGGGATCCCGGCCTGCCCGTCGAGCTGCCTGCGCTCGGCCCCCGCGGCACCGATTCCCGGCTAGCCTGAGGCTGCGCGCCCGAGTTGTCCCGCCCCCGGCACCGGGCAGAGCATTCCCGAGTCCGCCCGCTCATTCCAGGCACAGCATCCAGGCTGACCGGCCGCGGCCCGAGTTCCGGCGTTCCGGCGAAGATTGCGGGCCCGTGCGCCGGAAATAAAAAGACGCGCTACGTTCTTGTAGCGCGTGTAAAATCCAATACGGATAATGCCACATCTCGCATTTCAAGAATAGCAAAAAGGAGCATGATTGTCAAACGCTGAACTGGATCGCGAGCAGGCCTACATTTCGTTGCTCTACGCCCGGCTTGACGACCTGAGGGAGCGCGCCAGCCGCCGGATGGCGGGCGTGCTGCGGCAGAGTGGCGGTACGCACCAGGCCAGGATGGAACGGGAATCCTTCAGCGTCCTGTACGGCCAGCAGCTTGCCCAGCTCGACGCGGCGGAAAACGGGCTGTGCTTCGGCCGGCTCGAGTTCGCCGACTCCGAGCTCCGGTACATCGGCCGGCTGGGCATCCACACCGACGGCGACGACTACCGACAGCTCCTCATGGACTGGCGGGCCGATGCGGCCCGCCCGTTCTACCTCGCGACCGCGGCGTCACCAGGCGACGTCCGGGTGCGCAGGCATATCAAGATCCGCGGCCGGACCGTGGCCAGCCTGGACGACGAGGTACTCGACCTCGCCGTCGCCGATCCGTCCAGGCACGAGGGGCTGACCGGTGAGTCGGCGCTGCTCGCGGCCATGAACGCGAGCCGCACCGGCACCATGTCCGACATCGTCGAGACCATCCAGGCCGAGCAAGATGTGATCATCAGGGCCCCGATGGGCGGGGCGCTGGTCGTGCAGGGCGGCCCGGGCACCGGCAAGACGGCCGTGGCCCTGCACCGCGCCGCCTACCTGCTGTACACCTACCGCCGCCAGCTCGAGAAGCGCGGCGTCCTCGTCGTCGGGCCGAACGCCACGTTCCTTCGCTACATCGGCCAGGTGCTCCCGTCACTCGGCGAGACCAGCGTGCTGCTGTCGACCATCGGCGACCTGTTCCCGGGCGTCAGCGCGACTGCGGCCGAGCCGGCCGAGGTCGCCGCCATCAAGGGCCGTCCTGCCATGGCCAGGATCATCGCGGCAGCCGTCCGGGCGAGGCAGCACATGCCGTCGGAGCCCGTGCAGATCCGGGCCGACGTCGCCCGGATCCGGCTCGTCGCGATGAGCGGCGGGGAGGACGCGCCGCGCGAGCTCACCGCGGACGCCGGCCGGCTGCTCCTGGCGCCGCGCGCGATCGAGCGGGCGCGGGACCGCGCCCGGCGGTCGAGGCGACCGCACAACCAGGCCAGGGCCGTCTTCGCACGGGAAGTCATCAACGCGCTGACCCGGCAGCTTGCTGGCCGGATCGGCACCGACGTGCGGACGGGGACCCTGCTCTTGGATCACGACGACGTGGCGGACTTGCGCCGGGAGCTGCGTGCCGACCGGGCAGTGCGGTCGGCCATTGCCGAGTTGTGGCCCATCCTCACGCCGCAGCAG
>JBOHCP010000789.1:0-2674 GCA_050698875.1 Streptosporangiaceae bacterium
CCCGCAGCCGGGAGCGGCGGCACCTGTCCTGGCAGATGTGAGCGCACCATGGCCGGGCGCGCCCAAATCACCGTGGCCGGCGGCCCGGCTCGGCGAGTCTTATGGGCCGCCGACAGGAAGAGGCATTCCCCTGTTGGCTGGCAAGGATGGCTGGGGACGCCGCAGTGTATGCGGTCGTGCGAACAGGCTCCGTCTTGATGGCCTCGTCGGAAGCCACAAGGTGAACAGCATCCACTGTGTCGGCACGGGCGCCGTTCCGGCTCAGCCCATGGCCCTAGCATCATGGATGCCCGTACGCGCGGGCCTGACGTCCGCACGGCCTTCGCCACGGTCACCAGACATGGCTCGATGACCTCGGTATCCGCTACGTCCTGCAGTCTGAGCGCATGGGCCACGAGGTGCCCGGCATGCGGGCGTCTATAGCCACATCACGCCGGGAATGCGGGCACAGCTAACAGTGGGCCTGCAGTAGCTGTGGGAGGAGTCGCTGAGCCAGCGCGCTCACCTGGCCCCGACCTCCGCAGTGGCGGTGCTCGATGAGCTGCTTATGACCCATCGGCAGCCCGCTGCGAAGGCGGACGCAGCCAAGATCGGCTCCCATTTCGCTCCCACAATCGGCCACCAACGCCGGGAGCGATCGGACCCAGGCTGGGAGGCAGCGCGCTGACCTGCTATTTCTCGGGGTGAGCGATGGGATTCGAACCCACGACATCCAGGACCACAACCTGGCGCTCTAACCAGCTGAGCTACGCCCACCATCGCGGCCAGGCGCCGGAGCGCCGTGGCGGCTTACGAAGCATACCGGTCAGCCGTCAGTCCGCAGAATCCCCGCTGGGGCGGTCCCCTCAGCCGCGATCCTGGCGGCGATCTCGCGGGCCGTGGCGGAGTCGGGGCCCGGCAGCGGTACGAAGATCACCTCGCGGTAGTACCGCAGCTCCCGGATGCTCTCGGAGATGTCGGCGAGCGCCCGGTGCCCGCCACGCTTCTCCGGGCTGGCGAAGTAAGCCCGCGGATACCAGCGCCTGGCCAGTTCCTTGAGGCTGGACACGTCGATCATCCGGTAATGCAGAAAGGCGTCAAGCTCGGGCATGTCCCTGGCCAGAAACGCCCGGTCGGTCGCGATCGAGTTGCCGCACAACGGCACCCTGCGCGACTCGGGCACGTGCTTGCGGACGTAGCCGAGCACCAGATCCTGGGCCTCGGCGAGGGTGAGACCGGCCGCGAGCTCGGTGAGCAGACCGGAGCTCGTGTGCATCTCTCGCACGACCTCCAGCATGCCGTCGAGCGCCTCGGCCGGAGGCTTGATGACTACGTCGATGCCCTCGTCGAGCGGGGTGAGCTCGCCGTCGGTGACTATGCATGCGATTTCCACCAGGGCGTCCCTGGCGAGGTCAAGCCCCGTCATCTCGCAGTCGATCCAGACCAGGGGGTCAGCCATTCGGCCAGCCTAGGGCATCAGTGTCTGCTATCAGGCCAGGCGCGGCGCCGCGCGGCCGGCCAGCCAGGGCGGCGATGTGGCCGGGTACTGCGACGCCGGGCGGCAGGGCGGGGTCCGGCTCGGCCGGCCCGAACGCGAGGGCGGCGGGTAGCACGCCCGCCCATATCCCTGAGTCGTAGTCCTCCGGGTCGTCCTTGGGCCCGCCGGACCTGACCTTCACCGAGGCCTCGTCCAGCGGCAGCGCGAGCACGGCGGTGGCGGCGAGTTCCTTGCGACTGGGCTCCCTGGCGTGCTCCCAGCGGCCCGGCACCAGGTGGTCGGTGACGGCGCGCAGCGCCGCGAGCTTCTCGGTCGGCTCGGTGACCAGCCGGGCCGCGCCGAAGATCACCGCGCTCCGGTAGTTCATCGAGTGGTGGAAGACTGCCCTTGCGCAGACCAGGCCGTCGAGCAGCGTGACCGTCACGCAGACCTGCTGGCCCGCGGCGGCGAGCAGGGACCGGTTCGCGGCCGAGCCGTGCAGGTAGAGCGTGTCGCCGACGCGACCGTAACCGGTTGGGAGTACCACGGGCTCACCGTCGATGGCCACGCCTAGGTGGCACACGAGCCCGGCGCTCAGCACCGCGTCGAGCTCGGTTCGGTCGGCCTGGCCGCGTTCCCGCAGCCGGTGCAGCCTGGTCCGGGGTGTCGACGACAGGGGCCGGCCGGCGTCCGTCTGGTCCGAGGCGTGATCAGCTAGCGTCATGCTGCCCAAGGTACCGGTGGCCCCGAGAGTGCTGGTAAGCGATCATTTGCCCATTACAGTGGGAAGTCGCGGCAGTCGGCGCGCCAGCGGGCCAGATGGAGTGCGCAATGACAGACAGCGGTAACGACCCCGGCAAAGTCCCGGCCGTACCTGGCATCGAGAACCCGCTCGGCTTGGCCAAGTGGCTGGCCCAGGCCGGCCTGACCGACCTCGGCGAGCTGCAGGCCGTGCAGCTGATCGCGGGCGGCAGGTCTAACCTCACTTACCGGCTCGACCTGACCGGCGGCCAGATCGTGCTTCGCCGCCCGCCGCTGGGCCACGTGCTGCCGACGGCCCACGACATGAGCCGCGAGTACCGGGTGCTGACCGCGCTGAACGGCACGGCGGTGCCGGTGCCGCAGCCACTGGCGAGCTGCGAGGACGCCGGGGTGATCGGGGCGCCCTTTTACCTCATGCGGTTTGTCGACGGCGTGGTGCTGCGGACGGTTCAGGAC
>JBOHCP010000790.1:0-2672 GCA_050698875.1 Streptosporangiaceae bacterium
CGGCGTCGTCGCGCGCCACGACGAGCTTCCCGCGCTCCTCGAAGGGCAGCCCCTTGTCGGCGCAGTAGGTTCGCAGCAGCTCGACACCGCGCCGGCACAAGATCGCCTTGGCCGATCCGGGCGCGTAGTAGATCCCGGCGTGCACGACTCCGGAGTTATGCCCTGACTGGTGCTGGGCGACGGCGGCCTCCTTCTCGAAGACCACGACGGGGACCCCGGCGAGCGCGAGCTGGCGGGCAGCAGCCAGGCCGATGAGACCCGCTCCGACAACGCCCACGGGCCCGGCGTGGACTGGCGGGCGGGCCGGGCCTGCGGGGGTCACCATCGAAGCATACGGACGCCGGCGGCTCAGCTCGCCAGGAACAACGGGCCATCCGCTGACGTTATGTCAAGCTGCGAGTGCGTTTCGGGGAGGGCTGGTTGATGGCGCGGTGTGTGACGTGCGGGGCGGAACTGCACCAGGAGCGCGCGGTCAAGTATGACTACTGCACGGCGCCGGCCTGCCAGGAACGCAATCTCAAGGGCCTGACCATGGTGGCGATGGGAATGAACAAGGCGGCCGACGAGTACCTGATCCTGGATGAGCACAGCCGGGAAGACATGGCCAGCGGCAGGTACCGGGACCAGCGGCGCGGTCTTTTCGGGCCGGCCGCCCCGCGGATCCCAGGCGCGGGCCAGCCCGGCACGCCGGCGCAGGCTGGTGACCGGCCGGCCAGGCGGCGCGGCCCGAAACGACAGCCAGCCCCGGAGCGGCGTCCGTGGACGCCGTCGCAGGAGCGGCTCGCGCTGCTCTACAACGAGCAGGGCCTGCGGCCGGACGAGATAGCCGAGAGGCTCGGCGTGAGCCGCCACCTGGCCACGCAGATCATCCTGGCCGCCAGGCGCCGCCGCACATCCTGACCGGCGCCGCTATCGGGCCGAGTCGCCAAGCCGGTAGTGGTGGGTGACCTCGTCGAGCTTGGCCGCCAGACCCTCGTCCAGCGCGTACTTCGTAGCGGCCAGGCTGGCGTCGAGCTGGTGCGGGCTGCTCGCCCCGACGATGGGCGCGGTGATGGCCTTGTTCGCCAGCACCCAGGCAACCGACAGCGTCACCATGGCGACCCCGGCCTGCCCGGCCAGCTCGCGCAGCTCATCCACGGTGTCGAACTGCCGGTCCTGCCAGTAGCGCTGCTGGTACATCGCCCCCGCCCAGCCGAGGGTGAACCGGCCATCGGGCGGCGGGCTGGTCCGCACGTGCTTGCCGGACAGCAGGCCGCCCGCGATCGGGTTGTAGGGGATCACGCCGATGCCCTCCTCGGCGCAGTACGACAGCATTTCCCGCTCGATCTCCCGGAACAGCAGGTTGTACCGGGGCTGCACCGAGTCCAGCCGGGCGAGCCCCAGCGTCTCGGTCCGGCCCACCGCGCGAGCGAGCTGGTAGGTAAGGAAGTTCGAGCAGCCGACGTAGCGGACCTTGCCCTGGTGCACCAGGTCGTCGAGCGCGCAGAGCGTCTCGTCGATCGGGGTGTTCTGGTCGTAGCCGTGTAGCTGATAGAGGTCGATATAGTCGGTCTGCAGCCGGCGCAGCGACGCCTCGACGGCGTCCATGATGTGCTTGCGCGAATTGCCGGCGTCGAACGGCGCCGGCCCGGTCGGCGCGAAGCACTTGGTCGCGACGATCCACCGGTCGCGCTTGCCGCGCAGCCAGCGGCCCAGGATCTCCTCGGTGCGTCCCCTGGTGCTCAGGTCGCCGCCCAGCGGGTAGGCATCGGAGCTGTCGAGAAAGTCGATGCCGCCCTCGGCGGCGCGGTCGAGGATCGCTGCTGCGGCGGACTCGTCACACTGCAGTCCGAAGGTCATCGTGCCCAGGCACAGCCTGGACACCTGCAGGCCGGTACGGCCGAGTCGGGTGTGTTCCACACCCGGCACGCTACCGGGCCGCTGCCTGGTGCCGGAATGCGCGCCGGCTACTCGGCCAACCGGACTCACGGCGCGCTGGTGTGTTGTGACCGGAGGCTGGGCAGGCTGTAGCCGTTGGCGAGCAACGGGAGTGGCATGCAAGCGATCATGGTCAGCAAGCCCGGCGGCCCCGAGGTGCTGACGGTCGGCGGTACGCAGATGCCGGAACTACCGCCGGGCGACGTCCTGGTCCGGGTGAACGCGGCTGGCGTCGGGCCGTGGGATGCCTCCCTGCGCAGCGGACGCCTCGCGGCGCAGCTGCCGTTCATTCCCGGTGCCGAGTTCGCGGGCACCGTGGTCGGCGACACCGGCGCAGCGGCGGCATTCGAGGACGGCGAGCCGGTCTACGGCTATCCGGGCCTGACCGGCTGCTACGCGGAGTACGTGACGTGCCCGGCTGAGCAGCTCGCGCCGATCCCGGCCGGCCTCGACGGCCTCGAGGCGGCTGCGGTGCCCGTGGACGGGCTGACCGCGCTGCAGGGGCTGACCGACATCCTCGGAATCGGCGGTGGCGACGACGTGCTCATCACCGCCGGGGCCGGCGGCCTTGGCCACTTCGCCGTGCAGATCGCCCGGGCGCTGGGCGCGAACGTGATCGCGACCGGCAGCCCGCGCAATCACGACTTCCTGCACGAGCTCGGCGCGGCCGAGGTCGTGGACCACACCCAGGCTGACTGGCCGGACCAGGTCCGCGCGCTCACCGGCGGCGGCGCCGACCGCGTGCTCGCGTGCGC
>JBOHCP010000791.1:0-2665 GCA_050698875.1 Streptosporangiaceae bacterium
GGCGAGCGCTGCACGCCCGGGCGAGCCAGTGCCCGCCGCGGCTGGCCAGACTCCGGGGCGGCGGCGGCGGGCGGCTGGCGATCCGATCCGGTTACTCGCCGGACATGGTCCGCCCCGGCATTGATCCGGTCGTCTTATAGTCGGAGGGTGTCAGCTGACGAGCAGCCGCCATCCGGCGCCGGCCAGACCAGAGCGGGCGCTGCCGGTGCCACGTACCGCGGCCTGGGTGGCCTGGCCGACCTGGGCGGTCCGCGGCGCCGGAATTCCCTGACGCTGATCCGGATCGTGGTCGCCGTGCTGGCCGTGATCCTGCTCTTCGGGTCGGTCACGCATATCGTCCCGGCGGTGCGGGCCGGGCTGCGCGAAGGTACCCGCGGCTACTGGGTCGTGACCGGCCAGACGTGCAGTCGGAAGGCCTGCACCTGGACGGGCAAGTTCGTGTTGCCCGGCGGCCATGTACAGCTCGCCAGCGCCCAGTACGACGGCCCGCTCCCGGTCGGCATCCACGCGGGCACGCGGATCCCGGCGCTCGATCCCGGCGGCGGCCTGCTGTTCCCCACCACCGGGTCGGACCTGTGGATCTCGCTGCTGATCGCGATCGTGGTGGCACTGATCGGGCTTTACTGGGTGACCCACCGGTGGGTAGCCAATTATTTCCGCCAGCGCGCGGACACGACGGGCCTGGCCGCGCCGCTGCGCTGAGGTACTAGCCGCCGAGCAGGGTCGTCGGTGACCTGCCCATGATCGACGCGTTGATGACCTCGGCGATGTGCGCCACGGGCAGTGGCTGCCCGGTCGCCGCGAGCGCCTGGGCTAGCTGCAGGCTGCAGCCGGGGTTGGCCGACACCACCAGGTCGGCGCCCGTCGCCCGGACACTGACGGCCTTGCGCGCACCAAGCTCGGCTGCGGCGGCCGGCTGAACCAGGTTGTAGATGCCCGCCGAGCCGCAACAGGTGCCGGCGTCCGGGATCTCGGTCAGGCTGACACCGGGAATGCCGCGCAGCAGACTGCGCGGCTGCGCGGTGACTCGCTGTGCGTGCGCTAGGTGGCACGCGTCGTGGTAGGCGATCGTCAGCGGCAGCTCGGCTCGCTCCGCTACCGGACCGAGCTGCGCCAGGAATTCGGTGAAGTCCTGCACCCGCGCAGAAAACGCCGCCGCCCGCCGCCGCCAGTCGTCATCAACCGCGAAGAGCTGCTCGTACTCCTTCATCGCCGAGCCGCAGCCGGCGGCGTTCACGACGATCGCGTCGACACCCGCCTGCTCGAACGTTTCGATCGTGCGCCGGGCGAAGTCGGCGGCCTCGGCCCTGCGTCCGCCGTGCAGGGACAGCGCCCCGCAGCAGCCCTGACGCGGCGGCACGATGACATCACAGCCCTCAGCCGCGAGCACGCTGGCCGTCGCGGCGTTGACGCCGGGGAAGAAGACCTGCTGGACGCAGCCGGTCAGCATTCCGACGACAGCGCGGCGGTTGCCCCGGGCCGGGACACGGGCAGGCAGCGCGGCGCGGCGCCGGATGGCTCGCCCTCGGCGGCCGCGGACCGGCTTCGGCGCGACGGTCAGCGCGGCGGCTGCCGCGGGCGCAAGCCGGCGCACAAGCGGACTGCGGGCCGCCCACTGATCGACGCCGGTGCGCTGGGCCGCCCGCAGCGGGCCGAGCACGGCACGCAGCCGGGCAGGGTACGGGAATGTCGCGAAGACGGCAGCCCTCGCCAGCCGGTCCCGCACGGACCGCAGCGGCAGCGCAGGCGGCGCCTGGATCGCGGTCCCGCCGCCCGGCTCCGACCAGCTCCGAGCGGCTTCGATGAGCTGGCCATACTGCACGCCGGACGGGCACGCCGTCACGCACGCCATGCACCCGAGGCAGCGGTCGAAGTGCTCGGCCGCGGCCTCGCCACCATGGCCGCCGTCCAGGATCTGCGCGATGAGGTGGATCCGGCCGCGGGGCGAGTCCATCTCTTCGCCCCAGAGCTGATACGTCGGGCAGGCGGGCAGGCAGAACCCGCAGTGCACGCAGTCGCCAGCCAGGTCACGCAGCCGGCCGTCGGGGTCGAGCAAGCTCCCGCCGGGCTCTCCGGCCGCGACCGCACCGCTCACCCCGGCCTCCTCCGCTGCTGCCATCAGATCCCTCCCGCGAACCGGCCCGGTGCCATCCTGTGCTGCGGATCGAACTGATCTTTGATGGCTTGCATCAGCGCGACCGACGGCACCGGCCCCCATACGTCGACCGCGTCCCGCACCTCCGGCGGCGCGCACACGACGACCGCGCTCGCCACGCTCGGCACGACACCGCCCGCACTCAGCGCCGCGAGCCCCGCCCGCACCTCCCCGACCATGCGAATGACCGAGTCAGTTGCCGCCGTCAGCGGGACCTCGACGTGCAGTACGCCGGCTCCAGCGGAGCCGCTGATCGACAGATCGAGATCGTTTGCCACCCCGGCCGTGCGGATCGTGCTCAGCACCCTGGCGAGCTGACCCACCCAGAATCCGATCCTGATGAGGGTCCCGCTGTTGGTGGCTCGGCCGCGACCGTCGGCCGACGGCCGCGCCAGCCGAGACGGCCGCGCCAGCCGAGACGGCCGCGCCAGCCGAGACGGCCGGGCCAGCCGAGACGGCCGGGCCAGCCGAGACGGCCGGGCCAGCGGAGACGGCCGGGCCAGCCGAGGC
>JBOHCP010000792.1:0-2665 GCA_050698875.1 Streptosporangiaceae bacterium
CAGGCCGAGCTCGGCGAGCTGGCGGCGCAGCGTCGTCACCACTCCGCCGGCCATCTGGTGCCGCAGGAAGGACGCGTCATACTCCTGCGGGACGCCGGGCGGCAGCCCCTCGGCCGCGGCGAGCCGACCGAAGTAGGCCGAGGCAGCGGCGAGCAGCCGGCCGTCGACCTGCACGGTGTGGCCAAGCTCGCGCAGGTTCGCCACGACGCGCTCGGCGTTCGGCAGCGAGGAGCCGTTCGCCAGCGGACCGCAGGCCACCTGGAGCACGTCGACCCCCAGCTCGGCGGCGGTGAGGTAGGTCAGCGGCGACAACCCTATCGTGCAGTGCGAGTGCAGCTCGAGCGGCAGCGAGCCAAGCCGCGCCCGTACCGCGGGGAACAGGCTGCGCGCCCGCTCCGGGGTGAGCAGCCCGGCCGGGTCCTTGACGTACACGCGGTCGAAGTCCGGCGACGCCGCCATCCGGGCGGCGAGCCCGGCGTAGAAATCGTCGTCGTGCACGGCGCTGATGGTGTACGTCAGCGCGCCGATGATCTCGGTGCCGCCGGCCGCCCGGATGTCGTGCGCCGACCGCAGCATCGCCGCCATGTCGTGCATGGGGTCAAGCACGACGAATCGCTCCATTCCGGCGGCGACCAGCCGGCGGTAGGCCAGCCTGATCAGGTCGGGATGCACCGGCTCCCAGGAGATGAACCGCAGGCCGGAGCCGATGAACTGCAGCGGCGTGTGGGGCATGGCCGCGTGCGTGAGCCGGATCCGCTCCCACGGATCCTCGCGGTGCGTCCGGACGGCCACGCCCATGTGCGTGCTCGAGGTGAAGTCGAGGGCCCGGAAGCCGATCCGGTCCAGCACCGGCGCTATCTGCAGGATGTGGCTCGTGCGCAGTCCGGTGGCACCCCACAGGCTCTGGTTGCCGTCGCGCAGCGAGACGTCGACGAGCTGGATCTCAGCCACGGCGACCGCCAGCGGGTTCTGGCTGCAGCAGCCGGTCGAGAAAGGTCGTGTCCACGCCGCCCGCAGCGAACTCCGGCGTCGCCATGATCCGCTCGTGCAGGCCGAGCGTCGTCGCCACCCCCGCGATCTCGCACCGCGCCAGCGCCGCCCGCAGCCCGGCAAGCGCCGCGGTCCGGTCGGTGCCGCTGACGATCAGCTTGGCGAGCAGCGAGTCGTACCATGGCGGCACGGCCGCGCCCGGCTGGACGTGCGTGTCGACCCGGATCCCCGGCCCGGCCGGGAACACCGCCGCGATCACGGTTCCCGGGCTGGGCCGGAAGTCATCAGCCCAGTCCTCGGCGTTGATGCGGCACTCGATCGCGTGCCCGGCAACGGTCACGTCGGGCTGCGCGAGCCGCAGCGGGTTGCCCTCGGCGACCCAGATCTGCTCGGCTACCAGGTCGAGCCCGGTGATGGCCTCGGTGACCGGGTGCTCAACCTGGATTCGGGCGTTCATCTCCAGGAACCAGAAGGCGCGGCCGGCCGGCTCGACCAGGAACTCGACGGTGCCGAGGCCGCGGTAGCTCAGGTGCGCGCCAAACGCGACCGCCGCGCGGTGGATCGCGCCGCGCAGGTCGTCGTCGAGCAGCGGCGCCGGCGCCTCTTCCACGAGCTTCTGGTACCGCCGCTGAACCGAGCAGTCCCGGTCGCCGAGATGCACCACGCGCTCGCCGTCGCCGAGCAGCTGCACCTCCACGTGCCGGCCAGCGGGCAGGTAGCGCTCCAGGTAGACGCGCGAGTCGCCGAACGCCGCGGCCGCCTCCGCCATCGCCAGCGGCATCACGCGGGCCAGCGCGTCCGGCCGCAGGACCGGCCGCAGGCCGCGGCCGCCACCACCTGCCACGGCCTTGACCAGCACCGGGAATCCGATCTCAGCCGCCAGCGCCATCGCCTCCCCGGCGTCGGCCACCTCGCCGCCTGGCGCGACCGGCAGCCCGGCCGCGGTGGCGTGCCGGCGAGCCGTCAGCTTGTCGCCGACGGCAGTGAGCTGGTCCGCGGTCGGGCCGATGAACACCAGCCCCGCGGCGTTGCAGGCGCGGGCCAGCTCCGGGTTCTCCGACAGGAACCCGTAGCCGGGGTGGACGGCGTCCGCGCCGGCCGCGAGGGCAGCCGCAACGACCGCGTCCACGCTGAGGTAGCTGTCGGCGGCCGCGGCCGGGCCCAGCCGGATGACCGAGTCAGCGAGCCTGGCCGGCACCGAGTCCAGGTCGGCGTCGGAGGCGGCGAGCACAGCCTCGATGCCGAGCCGCTGGCAGCTCCGGAGCACGCGCACGGCGATCTCGCCCCGGTTGGCGATCAGGATGCGGCGCAGGATCACCGCGGTTCCCTGATCCGCATGAGCACCGCGCCGTGCTCGGCGAACTGGGCGTTGTCCAGCACGATCGCGGCGATCGTGCCGTGCGCCCCGGCGGTGACCGAGTTCATGAGCTTCATTGTCTCGATGATGCAGACCACGGTGTCCGGCTCAACCTGCGAACCGACCGTCACGAATGGCGGCGCACCGGGCCGCGGCGCCCGGTAGAAGGTGCCGAGCAGCGGGGCGCGGACCTCGACGAGGCCTTCCTCGGCGACCGGCGTCTCGGCGTGACCGGCCGTCGGGCCGACAGCGGCGGGCGGCGTCGCTGCGCCGTCGGCCGGCACCGCAGCCGCGCCCGCCAGCACCTCGGTCGTCTGC
>JBOHCP010000793.1:0-2661 GCA_050698875.1 Streptosporangiaceae bacterium
GCGTTTCGCCCATGACACCAGCCGCCCGGGGGTGCCGAAGACAGTCATATCCAGGCCGATCGTGCGACACGAGGTCGCAAATTGCGAGTGAGCTCGCGGAGAGGAGGTCCGGCGATGGCGCCGGATGCGTAGCTCCGGGCGAGTGCTCGATTGCCCGTCTCCCGCCCTGGCGTGCGCCGCAGGTTCTGCCTGCTGGGGTGCGAAGCCCTGGGGATCAAGCCCAAGGGGTCCTCGTCCCATCTGAGGATCCACAGGCGAGGGAGAAGACCGGGCGGGTGAACGCGAGTGAACCCTTGATGACGCCTCGTAATAGATAGCTCCGGGCGATGGGATCAGGACCGGGGTGATAGGGCCTGGCCCCTGGAAGAGGGGGCGAGCGGCGGCCGGAGGGATCGGACCGGCCGTGAGAGCACCGCTGGGCCTCGGGGTAAAGAGGGCACCCAATCCGGTCGTGACTCGGATGTGCGGAACGTGGAAACCCTGCCGGGGTCCAGGCACCGCCTGGTAGGCCGACCGTGAGGGGAGCGGAAGTCCCCGGCAGGAACAGGATGCCCAAGAAGCCAAGGCCGGCGGCCGAAAGGCAGCGGGAAACTCAGGACAGCGCGCCCGGCCCCTCCGCCGGGGGTCCGGGGATAACCGGCCGGACACCAGCCCTGGTGGCTGGCCCGTAAGGGTGCTGACGTGGGCAGGTGAGCCTTTGAACGCTGATGCTGATCAAGCCTCCCGAACCGAAGGGCAAGTTGGACACCGTGACGGTGAACGGACCGGAGGACGCGCTGGACTGGGACGCCATCGACTGGCGCGCCCACGAGGGCAATGTAAGGGGACTGCGGCGGAGGATTTTCAAGGCGACGCGGGAGCAGGACTGGGCGCAGGTCCGGTCGCTGCAAAAGATGATGCTGCGGTCCTGGTCGAACACGCTGGTTAGCGTCCGGCAGGTCACGCAGCGCAATGCTGGGCGCAGGACGGCCGGGATCGACGGGCAGGTGGCTCTGTCGTCGGAAGCCAGGGCGGAGATGGCTGTCTGGGTCCACCAGACAATCTCCTCATGGCAGCCCGTGCCGGTCCGGCGCGTGTATGTGCCGAAGGCCAATGGGAAACGTCGCCCGCTCGGCATTCCCGTGCTCGCCGACCGCTGCCACCAGGCACGGGTCCGGCACGCGCTGGAACCTGAGTGGGAGGCCCGGTTCGAGCCCCGATCGTATGGGTTCCGGCCGGGCCGTGGCTGCGCCGATGCGATCGCCTCGCTGTTCACCACGCTGAAAGGCAAGAGCAAACGGGTGTGGATCGTAGACGCCGACTTGTCGGCGGCGTTCGACAGGATCGATCATCCCCGGCTCCTCGCCGCGCTCGGATCGTTCCCCGCCAGGGACATGATCGCGGGCTGGCTGAAAGCCGGGGTGATTGAGAACGGAACGTTCGCGCCTACCGAGGAGGGAACTCCGCAGGGCGGCGTGATCAGCCCGTTAATGATGAACGTGGCGCTCCATGGGCTGGAGGCGGCCGCAGGGGTCCGGTATGAAGCCTCCGGCAGGAATGCCGGTGATACCAGGCCCGGCTGCCCTGTCGTGGTCAGGTACGCCGACGACCTGGTCGCCTGCTGTCACTCCAGGCAGCAGGCCGAACAGGTCAAGGCGCGGCTCGCCGAGTGGCTGGCTCCCCGGGGCCTTGTCTTCAACGAGGACAAGACCAAGATCGTGCACCTCACGCAGGGGTTCGATTTCCTGGGGTTCAACGTCCGCCGCTACCGAAACGGCAAGCTGCTGATCAAGCCGAGCCGCGCGGCCATCAAGCGACTCCGCAGCAGGCTCGCCGACGAGATGTGCGCATTGCGCGGCTCGAACGCGGCGGCGGTCATCGCCGCGCTCAACCCCGTCATCCGGGGCTGGGCTGCCTACTACCAGGGAGTGGTGTCCAGCAAGATCTTCGGAGACCTGGACAACTACGTGTGGAAGCTCACCTACCGGTGGGCCAAGCGCACCCACGGCGGAAAGCCGAAGCGGTGGGTCGTCCGCCGCTACTTCGGCAGGTTCAACAAGTTCAGGAACGACAGGTGGGTGTTCGGGAACCGCGCAGGCCCTGATGAGCGCGGCAGCGTCCCGCACCTGATCAAGTTCGCCTGGACTCCCATCGTCCGGCACCAGCTGGTCACCGGCACGGCATCGCCCGATGATCCGGACCTGACTGACTACTGGGCCACCCGGCGGCGGCGGGTCAAACCCCCGCTGGACAGCTATAACCTGCGCCTGCTCACCAGGCAGGACGGGCGCTGCCCGCTTTGCCGCGACCCGCTGCTCACCGCCGACCAGCCCCAGTCCCCAGCGGAGTGGGAACGGTGGTGGCTAAGCGTGGTCCGCAGGGCGATCGCCGCCGACTACCTCGTCCACCAGGACGGGCACGGCCCGCCGGATGGTGTCCGAACCCGCTTGATACACGCCTCCTGCCGCCGCGAGCTACAGGCCCGCAAACGCAGGATGCCAGCACCCCAGCCCGCAACGTCCTCGGGGCTTGCTTGAGCCGTGTGCGTCGATGAGGCGCACGCACGGTTCTGAGGGGGCCCCGGTGCGGCAACGCACCGGGGCTACCCGACTCGGCGATGATGTCCTGGGCGCAGACTTCGCCGATGCCAGGCACCTCGTCGAGCTGCTCCACCTGATGCAG
>JBOHCP010000794.1:0-2655 GCA_050698875.1 Streptosporangiaceae bacterium
GTCTAGGTCTGCGACCCGCTGCAGAGCGCGGGCCATGTCGAACGACTGATTCAGATTGCGGGCGACGCGCAGCATGTCGCCGACCGGCAGGTTCTTCAGCAGCGGCGCGTCCTGCGCGACGAAGCCGATGCCGGCCAGCGCCGCTCGCGATCCGGGCAGCTCGCCATCCAGCACCCGTACCTGCCCGCGCGTCGGGGTGGTCAGTCCGGCTGCCAGGTGCATGAGAGTGGTCTTACCGGCTCCGTTCGGGCCGACCAGCGCGACAACGTGTCCTTCCGGCACGGCCAGGCTGCAGTCATGCAGCGCCCAGATGCGGCGCCGGTACCGCTTGCCCAGGCCAACCGCCGTCAGCACCGTCATGCCACTGCTCCCGCCTGACCCGAGGCGGTGCGGCCGCGACGCGGTCGGCGCGGCGCCCTGTCAGCCGGGCGGTCCCGGAAATCCCGCAGCGCCGCGGCGAACAAGGCCGTCATGCCGTCGTCATCCATGCCGGCTTCCGCGGCGGCTTGCAGCCAGGTCACCAGCTCGGCATGCAGCGCCGCCTGCTCAGCCTGATCGACGTGGCGGAGCGTCGCCTCGATGAACGTGCCCTGGCCTGGCCGGCCTGCCGCCAGACCTCGGTGCTCCAGCTCGCGGTAGGCCTTCAGCACTGTGTTGGGGTTGATCGCCAGCTGCTCGGTGGCTTCCTTGAGCGTCGGTAGCCGGTCTCCCTGGGTAAGGTAGCCGAGCCGCAGGGCCTGCTCGACCTGCTGCACCAGCTGCAGGTACGTCGGCACGCCCGAGGACGGATCCAGGCGGAACGCGATCGCGGGTCCGGCAGCGCCGCCAGGCTCGCGGCCAGAAGCATCTACCTGCTCCTCTATAGTCATAGATGAATAGTGTGGACACCTTGCCGTTGTTCTGTCAACGGGATCCGGCCCGAGGGCTTGGCTGGGATCGTGGAATTGACGAGGGCGGGCGACCGCGCGGGGGCGTTCCACGCGGGCGACTACCACCGGCTTCGTGTCGGCCAGTACAGGGTCTACCGGGCAGATGGTGACGTGATCACGATCGGGCGCGGGGGCCGCGTCCTTTAACGCCGGGCACCGGCCGTAGTGACGTGCGCGTCGTGCGGGACATGCGCGGGATGGCCGCCACCTTTCCGATCGCTCGTTCTGGCATATACGCAGGTGAACGGGGCTGGCTAGGCTGCAACGTTGATCATCTGTAAAACCGTCGGCTCAGCCTACGTTGGTTCGAACCCAACACCTGCCACCACCAGCGGAAACGGCCCATGGCCTGGGTATTCTCGGGATCACGGGCCACGCTGCCCGTGCCTGCAGATGTGCAACTGAGTCCCACTGAGTCCGGTTCTCTACAGCTGTCCACGGACATATAGCGGACAGCGTCCGCGATCATCGGCCCGGTCAGGCAGCTCACGGGCCGGCGCCGGTGCTCGGTTTCGATGCTGTTAGCACCAGCGCTTCTGGGTCGCCACTTCTGGGTGCCTCCACGCCAGCGCACGGCGCCTCGTTGGCCCTGTCCTGCGATGGACCTCCGGCCGACCTTTCGTTTACCTGCGATAGACCTAGGCGCGAGGTAACTGGTCAGGTCTGTTCGGCCGGGTGTGACCGTGCGGAGTTGATCCGACACGCCGGTGATGATTGGATACGTGCGCCGGGTGATCTTGGGCCGTAGCGTCCTGGTGTGCCCGATGATCATGCAGGCTCCGGCGATGAGGTACTTCACGCGCTGGTGGCATCGCTGCGCGGCGAGCTGGCTGAGTCCCAGGCCGCGCTGGCGCAGGCGCTCGGGGAGCTGGAGAATGCCCGGGAGCGGATCACCGAGCTTGAGGCGCGGGTGAAGCAGACGCCGCGGAACTCCTCGAAGCCGCCGTCCAGCGTGGGGCTGGGCAAGCCGGCGCGGCGGTCGCTTCGTAAGAAGGGCGGCCGTAAGCCGGGCGGCCAGGACGGGCACGACGGCAAGACCCTGGCTCAGTCGGCGCGGCCGGACCGGGAGGAGCTGCATGAGCCATCTGCCTGCGGCCGCTGCGGGGCCGGGCTGGCGGGCGGGCCGGTCACCGGGGTGGAGCGCCGCCAGGTTTTCGACCTGCCGCCGGTGAAGGTCGAGGTGACCGAGCATCAGCTGATCGAGCGGGAATGTGAGTGCGGGCACCGCACGAAGGCCGGGGCGCCCGAGGGCGCGGCGGCGCCGGTGCAGTACGGGCCGCGGGTCGCGGCGATCATCATCTACTTGTACTTCGGGCAGTTCCTGTCCAAGAAGCGCACCGCGCAGGCGCTGGCCGAGCTGTTCGGCACCCCGCTGTCCGCAGGCACCGTCGCCGCGGTCACCGCCCGGGCCGCCGGCAAGCTGGAGGAGTTCCTGGAGCGCCTGCGCGCGGCGATCGCCGCCACCGCCGTCGCGGGCTCCGACGAGACCGGGTTCCGGGCCGGCGGCAGGCTGCACTGGGTGCACTGCGCCCGCACCGGCAAGCCCGGCGTTGCGACGACCCCTTGACTTCCCCAAGTACACGCTGATCATTGTGCACCCCCGGCGCGGGAAGGAGGCCATGAAGGCGATGGGCGTACTGCCGTCGTTCACCGGCGTCGCCGTCCACGACGCCCGGGCGCCGTACGACACCTGCACCGCCCCCGATCACCAGCTGTGCTGCGCCCA
>JBOHCP010000795.1:0-2648 GCA_050698875.1 Streptosporangiaceae bacterium
GGCAGCGCCAGCGCAGCTGCGCCGTCGTCGACCGCCCGGGCCGCGTCCCAGGCGAGCACGGCCGCGGACTCGGCGCGACAGGCCATGCTGGCGCAGAGGTGCTTGACGGCCTGAAACGCCCCGATGGGACGGCCGAACTGATGGCGGATCGTCGCGTACTCCGCCGCGGTGCGCGCGCACCAGCCCGCCACGGCGGCCGCTTCGACCGCGAACAGCGCGGCGGCCAGGTCGCGCACGTCATCAGTCGTCACGCCGGGCAGCACCTCGCCGGGGCCGGCCGCGACGCCGGCGAGCGTGACGTCGGCCAGCGACCGGGAGAAATCGGCGGGCGGCAGCGGCGCCAGGGTCACCCCCGGATCGCCGGCGGGCAGCAGGCACCAGAGGCTGCTGCGGCCGGCCGTCGCGCCGACGAGCAGATGAGTCGTGCTGCCGCCGCCGAGCAGCGGACCGGCGTGGCCGGAGAGCCGGGCTGACCCGTCAGGTCCCGGCTGCGCGCTGACGGCGCCGGGCTCGAGGGCGACGGCTACCGAGACGTGCCCGGCCGCGACGCCGCGCAGCGCCGCGGCAAGGGAATCAGCCGGTTCCGGGCCAACTGGCTGCGCGGTTGCCCGCCGGTCCGCGCCAGCTGCGCGCGACTGCTCGGCTGCGCAGCGGCCGAGCAGCAGGGCACACAGCAGCGTGGGCAGCAGCGGCCCCGGCACGAGCGAGTCGGTGAGCTGGGCCAGTACCGCAGCGAGGTCGGCCGCGCTGCCGCCCGTGCCGCCCGACGCGACCGGCAGGCCGATGCCGAACACGCCGAGCTCGGCCAGGCTGGCCCAGCGCTCGGCAGCCACACCGGGCTGACCGGCCGCAACCGCGCCGCGCGCGGCGCTGTCCTCGGCTGCCCCGGCCGGGCCGGGCGGCTCCAGGATGCGCACGGCCTGGATCGTGTCCGCTCGCTTCGCCCACTCCCGGATCGAAGCCTGAAGCGCAAGCTGCTCCGCGGTGATCGCGATCGGCAACTTGTCCTCCTCCTCCGCAGCCAGTCAAAATTAGAACACGTTCTAGCAAGTGCAGACAAGGGCGCTGACCTGCGGAAACTCGCGGAGAGGACGCGGAAGTGAGTTCGAAAGTAGTCCTCAAGCTGCACGTCCAAGAGTACGCGGCTCACCCACACCTCAATGCGCAGGCTGTCAATCCGCGCCAGGCCGGTGAAGCCCATGAGGAACTGCCCGCCCAGCGCGATTGCCTTGGCGTCGGTGTCCTCCTTGCTGACTATCCGAGCGCCGACCCGCGTAGTGACCCGCCTGTCGGAGATCAGCGCCACGTAATTATCAGTGAGCACGCCTGTTATCAGGGTCACGGACGGTAATCGTACCGATCTGCCCCGACAGGGTCAGATCCGTTTTAGCGTCCGCCCCGCCTGGCTCAGTCCATCGCCGAGACGGGAGACTCCCCGGAACTGGCCTGCTCGGTGCGTGCGGCCTGCACTGTGGCGATTAGCCAGACGTGGCCAGGTCCGGGGAGCGGAACCACACAGGGAGCATCTAAGCCTGCGGAGACCGCGCGATACGGAAGGCTCGGCGTCAGCGGGTCAGGGCCGGTATCAGGTCGTTGATAGCGAAGCCACCCCAGCATTCACGCCGCAGGTCATGACCCTTAGATGCCCATGCCGCGTTTATAACTTTCAGCCCCTGGCTCTGGACGTACTCGACGGCCGGGATGTAGTCAGCATCGCCTGACACGAGCACCGCGACATCGTAAGCCCGCTGCCACGCCAAGGAGAGCAGGTCGGTAACCAGCGCCGCGTCGACGCCTTTCTCAGCGCTGACGGTGAGCGGAGCCTGGCATTGCGGGCAGGCGATCATGTCATGGCCACAGCTCCGGCAGTGCACCGGATGCCGTCGCGGCTTCCGCGTGCGGATCTTTACGTCAAAGCTGGGCTGCCGTGCGAGCCAGTCGCTTAGCCAGACCCGGAGCTTAGGCTCCCGCGCGTCCTCCACTGAGGCGTGGACAATCGTCTCGTCCAGGATCAACGGGCCTGTTTCGCCCGTTGCTGCAAGAAGTGTGGCGGCGCTGCCGACTAGCACGGTCGGGAGCTTTGACCAGTCGCAGTACGCCCCGTATGGGGCCGCGTCTTTCCAGCCCAGAGAGAAGTTCCAGAAGTCCACGAAGACACGAGCGCGCATGGGTTGGTCTCCCTGCGGGGGGGTTTACGAGGTCGCGGCCCCAAAAAATACGGGGAGCCTTGCGGCTCCCCGGGGCGATAATACGTAGCTGCGAGAACGCGGCTACGGGATGCTGATGCTACAAAGCTACAACACATTATGGCGGCCGCATCTTCCGGCCCGGTGAAAGTTCACTAACCGTTACCTGCGCGTGGGGTACGCCACAGGTCCGTAAGAGTCTGATGGCACTGGATTCTACCTCAGTGGAGCGGCGCTGCAGGCCAGCCCCGGCGGAACGGGACTCCAAGTCCATCTCCGCCGAAAAACGCCCGGCCGCCGCGCCCGGCGCACGACCGCCCGGTGGCCGGGGCCGCCTCTAGCCCGAGTTTCCCGGATAAGTTGATCTTGTAGGGCCGGGCTGCTGCCAAAAGCTGTCCTGTACTGCGAAAACAGCGTGTCGGTACTTGTCCCGGCGTGCGCGAATGTGTATTACCCATATAT
>JBOHCP010000796.1:0-2639 GCA_050698875.1 Streptosporangiaceae bacterium
CCGCACCGGGTTCAGCGCGCCCCGGCGGAAGTCCCCGACCTGGCCGATCAAGCCGAGCAGCTCGGCGCGGCGGCGCTCTAGCCAGGCCAGGTCGCGCCCCGAGAAGTCAGCCACAGGGTGCCTCCCACATCTGAGTGACTAGATCACTCAGTCTAGTCGCGCAGCCTGCAGCAACCAAGCACCCTCACGATTCAGTCGTGCACCCCGGCCGGCTAGCGTGCGCCGTCACGGCAGGATCGCGTCGGGATCGCGGGCACGCGGCATCTGACCTGGTGGAGTCCCCAAAGGCACGGCGGTGGACGCTCGCCGGCCTGAAGTCAGCGAATCTCGACGATCCGCTCCCTCCAGTCGTGCGGCGGCGGAGGACCAGTTCCGAGCCGTCGCGTGCGCAGGAGATCACGGACCGTCCTGACGGCGTGATAGAACTGCGGCCGACTCTGCCGGTTCCGGTAGCGGAAATGTGGTTCTGGACGGCAGGCCGTCAGACGGCGGAGCAGGAAGCCGAGGATGACCTCGCCGCCGGCCGGTACCGGGACTTCGAGGACGCCGAGTCACTCCTGGCCGACCTGGAAAGCCTGACCGCGGGGCCGGACGAGACCGGCCGGTGAAGTACCGGTCCGCTGAGTCGTTTCGTAGCGACTTCAGGCGGTTGCCGGGCGATCATCGCAAGCTCTTCCTCGATGCCACGGGAGAGCACTTCCTGCCCGCCATCGAAGCCGGGTCCTGCACCGGCACGCCGCCGTGGCCGAAGCTGCTGCGGATCCATCGGCTGAGCAACACGGAGATCTACTCGCTCACGTGGAACTTCGCCGCTCCCGATGGGCGCGCCACCTGTCACCTCGACAAGACTGGCGAGGGCGAGCCAGTCCTGGTCTGGCGGCGGATAGGCGATCACTCGATCTGCCAGCGTCCGTGTCCGTGAGGCCCGACGAGTGCCACTTCAGGAAGCCCGCGCCGGGCGAGCCGGCCGCGTGGATCAGCGAGGACATCGTGCCGCGGCCGCGGAACAACGATGGCGGCGGCGCTGGCTCAGAGCCTGGTCGTCGGTGCGACTCGGGCGGAGTTACCGTGACCCGGACTGGGGCATCGTAGCGGCATTCGCGAAGAACACCGCGCCGACGTCTGGCAGCGCGCGGAACTCCGCAGCTGAGCCAGAGAACCGCGGCTTGCCGTCGACCAGCACGTACACCCATGTCGCCACGTCCAGCGCGATGGCAATCCGCTGCTCGACCAGCAAGATGGCCCGGTTGGATTCCGCGAGGCCAGCGACGACTTCCCTGAGCACCACGGTGGCGATGGCCGACGCGAGGTTCGCCGTGGGCTCGTCAAGCATTAGCGTCATCGGCTCGGCTACCAAGGCGCGGCCGATCGCCAGCAGCTTGCGCTCGCCGCCGCTCAGCGTGTGAGCGAGCCGCTTGCGCAGCTTTCCGAGACTCGGGAATCGGTCGAAAATCGCGGCGATCCGCGTGTCGACGTCCGTCGACGGCAGCCGATAGCCGCCCATCTCCAGGTTCTCGGTGACGGTCAGGGTCGGGAAGACGTCCCTGGACTGCGGCACGTAGCCGAGGCCGAGGGCGGCTCGCTGGTTCTCGGTGAATCCGGTGATGTCGGTGCCTGCCAGTAGTACCGAGCCGCCCATCAGTCCGAGCTCTCCGTTCAGCGCCTTGACGACGGTGCTCTTCCCGGCGCCGTTCGGGCCGATGAGCAGGACTACCTCGCCGGGGGCGACGTCCAGGGAGACATCCCTGATCACCGGTACGGCGCCATAGCCCGCGGTGATCTCGCGGGCGGTGAGCACCGGCTGCGGCCGCGCGGGGACCGATGGCACAGTCGTCACGCGAAGTACGCCTCCCGAACGGCGCCGCTGCTCATGGCCTCGGCGTAGCTCGCCTGCGCGACGACTTCGCCGAAGGACATCACCACGACCCGGTCGCAGACCGCCTGAACGACCTCCAGGGCGTGCTCGACGATGATGATGCCCACGCCGGAGTCCCTGATCCGCGCGCACTCCTGCTGTATGCGCTCGACCAGGTGGGGAGCGACGCCGACCATGGGCTCGTCCAGGAGCAGCACGCGCGGTGACTGCATGAGGCACCGCATGATCTCGACGAGCCGGCGCTGGCCGCCGCTCAGCTCGGAACCGTAGCTGTTTGCCATCGCCGTCATGTCGAACTCGTCCAGCCGGCGCCACGTCATCGCCTCGGCCTCGGCTTGCCGGGCGCGGTGCTTCCGGCCGCCGGCCATGGCTTCGCCCAGCCGGGCGCCGCGCGCCTCAAGCGCCGACACCAGCAGGTTCTCGTACACCGTCAGGCCGTCGAAGGTGCTGCTGAGCTGAAACGTCCTGCCGATGCCGAGGCGGGCGCGGCGGTGCGGCGGCGCGCGGGTCACGTCGTGCTCGCCCAGCCGGACCTGTCCGGCCGCGACGGGAAGCTGTCCGCCGAGCGCGCCGAGCAGCGACGACTTGCCCGCGCCGTTCGGCCCGATGAGGCCGACCACCTCGGCCTCGCGCAGCTGGACTGAGGCGTCGTGCACGGCAATGACGCCGCCGAACCGGACGGATACATGGCTGGCGTCGAGGACGACGGCCGGGCTCACCGGGCCGCTCCCTCGGCCGACCCAGCATCACTCAGGGCGGGCGG
>JBOHCP010000797.1:0-2638 GCA_050698875.1 Streptosporangiaceae bacterium
GACTGAGGTGACCACGGTGGCGCCGGCGCTGCGCTGGGCCTGGTTGGGCACGGTGGGGTACAGAGAGGCGCTCGCCCTCCAGCGCACGATCGCCGTCGCTCGCAGGAGCGGGGAGCTCGACGATGACGCGCTGCTGCTCCTCGACCCGGTGACCGGCGACCCGGTGGCCGCGGTGGCCATACCGCTGCATCTGCGGCGGGCGCGCGTCACGGCGGTCAGCATCGAAGCGAACGCCAGCATCTGCCTGGGCATGCTGCGGCACCGCTACGGGCCAGCCGATGAGCACTCGTGAAGGCCGTCCGACTGCACGCATTCCACTCCCCGCCGATCGTGGCCGAGGTGCCCGAGCCGACGATCAGCGGGCCGCTTGACGTCATCGTGAAGATCGGCGGGGCCGGAGTCTGCCGCACGGACCTGCACATCATCGACGGCCAGTGGGACGCCGCCATGGGCACGCCGCTGCCCTATACCCTCGGGCACGAGAACGCCGGCTGGGTCCATGAGGTCGGCTCGGCGGTGACCAACGTGGCAGTCGGCGACACCGTGATCCTGCACCCGACGCCGACGTGCGGGTTCTGCCGGGCCTGCCGGGCCGGTGTCGACATGCACTGCGTCGCGAGCACGTTCCCCGGCCTGTCCACAGACGGCGGCATGGCCGAGTACCTGCTGACCTCCGCGCGGGCGTGCGTCAAGCTGGATTCGCAGACCCGGCCGCAAGACGTGGCTGCGCTGGCGGATGCCGGAATCACCGCCTACCACGCGGTCCGCAAGGCGGTTCCTTTGCTGTACCCGGGCACGAGGTGCGTGGTGATCGGGGCCGGCGGGCTCGGTCACATCGGCGTCCAGTGCCTGGCCGCGCTGAGCGCCGCCACCATCATCGTGGTCGATCGCAACCCCGCTGCGCTGCAGCTGGCAGAGCAGCTCGGCGCCCAGCACACCGTGGTCGCCGACGGCACCCAGGTGCGGGCCGTCGCCGAACTGACCGGCGGGACAGGCGCCGACGTGGTGCTGGACTTCGTCGCCGAGCAGGGCGCCGAGCACGACGGGTGGGCGATGACCAGGAGGACCGGCTCGTACTTCGTTATCGGCTACGGCGGCACCGTGCACATCCCGACGCTCGACATCATCTCCACCGAGCGCAACATCATCGGGAACATCGTCGGCACCTACAACGAGCTCGCCGAGCTGATGGCCCTGGCCGAGGCCGGCCGGGTCACGCTGCACACCCGGACGTACCCGCTCGCCGATGCCGCCGACGCGCTAGCCGACCTCGAGGCCGGCCGGGTGCGCGGCCGCGCGATCCTCGTTCCCTGACCGCCGGCGGATGCAGACAGAAGCGGCCGGGCACGCCGCAGCGGAACTCTCGGTGCTGCGCTCGCGCGGCCGGATGCGCGGCGGCGCCGCGCTGCTCGGGCCGGCCTTCGTCGCCGCCATCGCCTACGTCGACCCCGGCAATTTCGCCACCAACTTCTCGGCCGGCGCGGCCTCCGGCTACCGCCTGGCCTGGGTGATCGTCGCCGCCGGCCTCATGGCCATGCTGGTCCAGTACCTGTCCGCCAAGGTCGGCGTCGCCACCGGCCGCGACCTGCCCGAACTGTGCCGCGAGCACCTGCCGCGCGGCGTGGCGCTCGGGCTGTGGGCGCAGGCCGAGCTAGTTGTGATGGCCACCGACGTGGCGGAGTTCGTCGGTGCCGCCGTCGGGCTGCACCTGCTGTTCGGCACGCCGCTGCCGATAGCGGGGGTGATTACCGCAGTGGTCGCGATCGGCATCCTGGCCCTGGACCAGCGCGGTTACCGTCGCTTCGAGCTGGCCATCATGGGCTTGCTCGGCCTCGTGCTGCTGGGGTTCGGATACGACCTGGTCGCTGTGCATCCGAGCGCGGCAGACCTCGCTCACGGCCTGGTGCCGGGCTTCAGCGGCTCGGACGGCCTGCTGCTAGCGGTCGGCATCATCGGGGCCACCGTCATGCCACACGTGGTCTACCTGCACTCGGCGCTGACGAAGGACCGCGTCACCTGCCGTGACGACGCCGAGCGCCGGGCGTTGCTGCGGTTTCAGCGGGCCGACGTGCTCGTCGCTCTCGGCACCGCCGGTCTGGTCAACCTCGCCATGCTGATGGTCGGGGCAGCCCTGTTCCGGACCGCCGGCGGCCACGCGGCAGCCAGCGACTGGATCGAGGCAGCCCACGCCGATCTCGGCCGACTCGTCGGCGGCGGAGCCGCGCTTGCGTTCGCGGTTGCCCTGCTCGCGTCCGGGCTGTCGTCGTCCAGCGTCGGCACGTACGCCGGCCAGGTGGTGATGCGCGGGTTCCTCGGTCGCAGCGTGCCGCTGTTCGTGCGTCGCGGGATCACCATGCTGCCGGCGCTCATCGTGCTGACGGCCGGCCTGCCGCCCACCGCAAGCCTGGTGCTATCGCAGGTGGTGCTCTCGTTCGGGATCCCGTTCGCGCTGGTGCCACTCGTCGCGCTCACGCGCCGCGCCGACATCATGGGCGCGCTGGTGAACTCCCGGCTGACGACCTGGGCCGCCGCTGGCACCGCGGGCCTGATCATCGCCCTGAACTGCTACCTCTTGTGGACCACATTCGCCCGCTGACGCCCCGCAGTGCCCGGCCTGCTTCATGGGAGTGAGTTTGCT
>JBOHCP010000798.1:0-2633 GCA_050698875.1 Streptosporangiaceae bacterium
GGGCCGGGCGGGCCGGGCGGGCCGGGCGGAGCAGCCGGGTGAAGGAGATGGCGAGCCGCTCCCCCGGCGCGGCAGCGGCGGGTGCGGTGCGGACGGTCGCGTCCGGCGTGTTGCTCTGGCTCTGCGCCTGCGCCTGCGCACGGCCCTCCATGAGGTCCGCCAGCTGGGTCAGCAGGACCGGGTCCTGCGTTCCGTCGTAGATCCAGCGTGCGCCGAGGACGCCGTGCTCGGCCGCTCCGATCAACTGGGCGTCGGCGCCCGCCAGCGGGCTACCCCGGTACGTCATCGGCACGAGGTACGCGCTGACCGGGCGGGCGGCATCGTCCCTGACGACCACGAACTCGATCCCCACCTGAGCGGCCGGATCGTGGAGCCGGAACCCGCCGACCTTCGCCAGCGACGGCCCGCCGGCTGGCCGGCGTACCAGTCCGGCCGAGGCAGCCAGCCGGTCAGTCCTGCCGGGGCAGCCAGCCGGTCAGTCCTGCCGGGGCAGCCAGCCGGTCAGTCCTGCCGGGGCAGCCAGCCGGTCAGCAGGTCCAGCTTGCTCGGCACCAGCGTCGTCTGGTGGATGACGGCCACCGCTGCGCTCGCTAGGTCAGCCGCTGCAGGATCAGCTCGCGGACGCGCTTGGCGTCCGCGCGGCCCTTGGTGGCCCCCATGACCTGACCGATCAGCGCGCCGGCCGCGGCCGTCTTGCCAGCCCGGATCTTGGCGGCGACGTCGGCGTTGGCCTCGATGGCGGCGTCCACCGCGGCGGTCAGCACGCTGTCGTCGCTCACCACCGCGAGCCCGCGGGCGGCCACCACCGCGTCAGGATCGCCCTCGCCGGCCAGCACGCCCTCCAGTACCTGGCGGGCCATATTGTCGTTCAGCGTGCCATCCCTGACCAGCGCGCTCACCCGCGCGACCTGCTCCGGGGTGATGGGCAGCGCGGCCAGCTCGCTGCCGTTCTTGTTCGCGTCCCTGGCCAGCTCGCCGAGCCACCACTTGCTCGCCTCGGCCGGTGACGCCCCCGCGGCAACCGTCTGCTCCACCAGGTCGAGCGCGCCGGCGTTGCGCAGCCACGTCATATCGGCGTCGGACAGGCCCCAGTCCGCCTGCAACCGCGCGCGCCGGGCGGCGGGCAGCTCCGGCAGGCTCGCCCGGATCTGCTCCACCCAGGCCTCGGGCGGCGCCACCGGGACCAGGTCGGGCTCGGGGAAGTAGCGGTAGTCCTGCGCCTCCTCCTTGCTCCGGCCGGCCGTCGTTGTCCCGGTGTCCTCGTGGAAGTGCCTGGTCTCCTGGACCACCCGCAGCCCCGCGTCCAGCAGGCCGGCCTGCCGCTCGATCTCGAACCGGACGGCGCGCTCGACCGAGCGCAGCGAGTTCACGTTCTTCGTCTCGGTCCTGGTGCCCCACTCAGCGGCTCCGGGCGGCGCCAGCGACGTGTTGACGTCGCAGCGCAGCGAGCCCTCCTCCATCCGGACGTCGGACACGTCCAGGGCCCGGAGCAGGTCTCGCAGTTCGGCCACGTACAGGCGGGCGACCTCAGGGGCCAGCTCGCCGGTGCCGGGGATCGGCTTGGTGACCACCTCGACCAGCGGGATGCCCGCCCGGTTGTAGTCGACGAGCGAGTAGTCGGCGCCGTGGATCCGGCCCGTCGCGCCGCCCACGTGCAGCGACTTGCCGGTGTCCTCCTCCAGGTGGACCCGCTCGATGCCGACGCGGACGGTCTGGCCGCCGACCGTGACGTCCATCCAGCCGTCGATGCACAGCGGCTCGTCGAACTGCGAGATCTGGAAGTTCTTCGGCATGTCCGGATAGAAGTAGTTCTTCCTGGCGAACCGGCACCAGGTCGCGATCGTGCAGTTCAGCGCCAGACCGATGCGGATCGTGTAGTCGATGGCCGCCCGGTTGGCTACCGGCAGCGAGCCGGGCAGGCCGAGGCAGACCGGGCAGACCGCCGAGTTGGGCGGCAGGCCGAACGTGGTCGGGCAGCCGCAGAACATCTTGGTGACGGTGCCGAGCTCGACGTGCGTTTCGAGCCCGATCACCGGCTCGTACCTGGATACCGCCTCGTCGTAGGGCACCAGGTGCGCCACTTCGGTGGTCATCTCGCCGGTCCTTTCGGCTCGCCCAGCCGCGGTGCCTGGGCTAGCAGCGGCCCGCCCCAGCGCAGCTCCAGCGCCGCCTCGACCGCGGCCGCGACCCGGTAGGTGCGGTCGTCGGCCAGCGCGGGGGCCATGACCTGCAGCCCCACCGGCAGGCCGTCCTCCGGGGCGAGCCCGCACGGCACCGAGATGGCCGAGTTCCCGGCCAGGTCCGACGGGATGGTGCACAGGTCGGCGAGGTACATGGCGATCGGATCGTCGGCTCGCTCCCCGATGGGGAACGCCGTCGTCGGCGTCGTGGGTGAGACCAGCACGTCGACCTGATCGAACGCGGCGTCGAAGTCACGGCAGATGAGGGTCCGCACCTGCTGCGCCTTGCCGTAGTACGCGTCGTAGTAGCCGCTGGACAGGGCGTAGGTACCGAGCATGATCCGGCGCTTCACCTCCGCGCCGAAACCCGCCGCCCTCGTGAGCGACATCACCTCGTCGGCGCTCCGGCTGCCGTCGTCACCGACCCGCAAGCCGTACCGCATGGCGTCGAAC
>JBOHCP010000799.1:0-2623 GCA_050698875.1 Streptosporangiaceae bacterium
TCTACACGGCTGTGGATAACACTCGCTGTCTTACTCGTGGAATCGGGTCAGAGGACCAGTCATCCAGGTGCGCCGCGGTCCAGTTCCACGGGTACTCGCCCGCGTGCCCGAGGAACTGCCGCACTACCCCCCGCCGCTGCCCGACGGTCCGCGCCGAAAGCCCCCGCCCGCCGGTCTGCTGCCTGGCCCAGCCCGCCAGCATCGCCTCCAGCACAGCATCCTCCGCGTGCAGCAGCGCGACCCCGCTGACCAGCTCCAGCCGCGCCGAACCCGCAGGCTCATAAACCCCGCCCGCCACTCGCACCTCCTCGCCGGACAATGCGAGAATCTTGCATCAGACGACAGGCTCCAGGCAAATCACCAGGTCAGGCCCGCATCGGCAACGCTAGCCGCCGGACACCGTCTTCGCAGCCCCGCAGGTCACGGTGCCTCAGATCATGCATCTGACGCAATTTAGCGGGGTGCCACGAGCTCGCGGTTCTGGTGGCGCCCCCGGATCGGGCAAGACGGTCGTCGCGTGCGCCATGATCGCCGCGCACGGCACCTCGACCCTGATCCTGGTGGACCGCAAGGCCCTGGCCGACCAGCGCCGCACCCGGGTCAGCGACTTCCTCGGCGTCAAGCCCGGCCAGGCTCCGCGGCAGGATCGACATCGCCACGCTGCAGACCCTGGCCCGGCGCACTGACGTTGCCGAGCTGACCGCGGGGTACGGCCTGGTGGTCGCCGACGAATGCCACCATGTCCCGGCGGCGGCGTTCACCGACGCAGTCCGCAAGTTCCCGGCCCGCCGCCGGCTCGGGCTGACCGCCACGCCCTACCGACGCGACAAGCTCGACGATCTGATCGCCTGGCAAGTCGGCGAGACCCGGCACACCATCAGCCCGCCCCGCGGCGCGGACCTCGGCCGGCCGGAACTGGCCCTGCCCGGCATCATGCCGCCCGGCGGCGCGGCCCGGCCGGTTCCGGTCCTGCACGTGCACGAGACTTCCTACCGCTACAGCGGGGACTCCAGCCCGCAGATGCCCGGCGGGATGGCCGCGATCTACCGCGACCTGGCCAACGACGACGGCCGCAACCGCCGGATCACCGCCGACGTCAGCGCCGCCCTGGCCAGGGGCCGCCACTGCCTGGTGCTCACCCAGTGGGTCGCGCACCTGCGCAAGCTCGCCGAGGATCTCCAGCAAGCCGGTCACGACCCGGTCATCCTCCGCGGCGGCATGGGCGCCAGGAGCCGGGACGCGGCGATCGCGCGCCTGACGCCCCAGCCAGGCGGCCCGCCGCTGCTGGTCGTCGCCACCGGGCCGTACGCTGGGGAAGGGTTTGACTGCCCGCCCCTCGACACCTTGTTCCTCGCCGCCCCGATCAAATGGAAAGGCAAGCTCGTCCAGTACGCCGGGCGGATCATGCGCCCTTACCCCGGCAAGGAAACAGCGGAGGTCCACGACTATCACGACGCCGCCACCGGCGTCCTGGCCGCCACCCTGGCAGGCCGTGCCCCTGGCTACATCAGCCTGGGCTTTCCTGACCCCCGTCAGGTCACCGCCACCGAGAGCGCCAGCTCGGTACCAGCGGCGGAGCCGGCGGACACCCTGGCTCGTGGCGCTGTTGCGCCAGGAGATGTCACCTCGGACATGACCGATAGGTTATAATCCAAGGATGGCGTGGGAGGTGAGGCTCCATCCCGAGGTCGAGGCGTGGTACCTGGCGCTGTGCGAAAGCGACCCGGAGACCGCCGACCTGATCGAAGACGCGATCGATCAGCTCGCCGACGAGGGACCGGCCCTCGGGCGGCCGCTCGCGGACCGGGTCAAAGGCAGCCGGTACCACAACATGAAAGAGCTCCGGCCGCCGTCATCGGGGACGACGGAGATCAGGCTGCTGTTCGCGTTCGATCCCAGGCGCGAGGCGATCTTCCTGGTCGCCGGGGACAAGGCTGGGAACTGGGAAGGCTGGTACCGCCAGGCCATTCCGCTGGCGGACGAGCGGTTCACCCGGCACCTGGCCGAGCTTGAGAAGGAAGAGGAGACGGGGAAGCGATGAGCAGCGGCTACGCCAGGTGGAACGACGTCCGGGCCCAGGGCCGGGCAGTGGATCCGCGAACCGCCGATGAGCAAGCCGCGGGCAAAGCCACGGCCCGCGAGCGCCGCGAGGCATACGGCCGTGGGCACCAGCTCGCCGAGATGCGCACCGCTGCGGGACTGACTCAGGCGGAACTGGCCGACGCCCTCGGCGTCTCACAGGCCCGCGTTTCCAAGATCGAGCACGGCGAGATCTCCGGCATCGACGTCGTCCGTGCCTACGTCGCCGCCCTCGGGGGAAGCGTCGACGTGGTCGCCCGCCTCGGCGACCGGAGCTGGAAGGTGGCCTGACCGCCAGCCAGCCCTGCACCGACGGACTCTGACTCAGCCCGTTTGTTACCGCGCCCCCGGCCGGACGTCCCGGACATTGAGCCCGGCCCGATCGAAGCGGGCGAGGAGGCCGGGCTTGCCCAAGTGCTGCTCGCGCAGAACGGCGAAGCGCCTCTCGAACTCGCCAGCCCGGCCGTCGCGCCGGGCGAGGTCCCGCAAGTCTGCTAGCAGGGTGACGGCATCGTCGTACCGGGCCGGCACCTTGGTACCGATC
>JBOHCP010000800.1:0-2606 GCA_050698875.1 Streptosporangiaceae bacterium
ATCCAGTCCCAAGCCCGTCACCCCGGCTGTAGCCGAGGACGGCGCGCTGGCCGTCTCCTACCTGCGGGTCTCCACCAAGGAACAGGCCCAACGGGGCGGCCGTGACGAAGGTTTCTCGCTGCCCGCGCAGCGCGAGGCCAACCAGCGCAAGGCCGAGAGCCTGAACGCCGCGATCGTGGAGGAGTTCATCGAGCCGGGCGAGTCGGGCACCACCACCGACCGGCCCGCCCTCCAACGCCTCCTCGCGTATGTGAAGGAGCATCCGGTCGCGTACTGCATCGTCCACAAGGTCGACCGGCTCGCCCGCAACCGCCTCGATGACGCGATGATCCACTACGAGCTGCGCCAGGCCGGCGTGATGCTCGTCTCCGCCACTGAGAACATCGACGAGACTCCCTCGGGGATGTTGGTCCACGGGATCATGTCCTCGATCGCGGAGTTCTACAGCCTGAACCTGGCGACGGAGTTCACCAAGGGCCTGGTCCAGAAGGCCGCCGCCGGCGGCACCCCAGCAGAGCACCGATCGGCTATTTGAATGTCCGTAAGCGTGACGAGCTGGGCCGCGACATTCGGACCATCGAGGTCGATCCCGAACGCTCCCCACACGTGACCTGGGCGTTCCACGCCTACGCGAGCGGGAACTGGACCACCGCGCAAATCTACGAGGAGTTGATCGCCCGCGGCCTGACCACCCTGCCCACGCCGCGCCACCCAGCGAAGCCGCTGGCGTTCTCCTCAGTCCATCGGATGCTGACCAACCCCTACTACAAGGGCGACGTGACCTACAAGGGCGTCACCTACGCCGGAGCACACAAGCCGATCGTCCCGGTCGAGGTCTGGTACCGCGTCCAAACTGTCCTCTCGGCCCACAACTCGGCCGGGGACCGGCGCCGCCGCCACGACCACTACCTCAAGGGCACCGTCTACTGCGGCGCCTGCGGCTCCAGGCTGATGATCTCCAACGCGCGCAGCGCCAGCGGGAACATCTACCCCTACTTCGTCTGCGCCGGCCGGCACGCCAAGCGCACCCACTGCACCCGCCCCGCGATCCTCGTGGACAAGGTGGAGCAGCTTGTCGCCGACCACTACAAGACGATCCAGATACCCCCCGACGTGCGCCAGGCCATGCTCGGGTTGCTCGATGAGGAGTTCGCTGCGCTGCACGCCTCCAGCGAGACCGAGCGCCACCAGCTCACCGTCGAGCGCGACCGCATCCAAGACCAGCGCCGCGCCAGCCTCCAAGCCCACTACGCCGGAGCGCTCCCGCTCGACCTGCTCAAAGAGGAGCAAGACCGCCTCGCCCGCCAACTCGACCTCGTAACCGCCCGCCTCGACGCCCTCGACACGACCTATGAGGAAGCCCGTATCCACCTACAGGAGTGCTTGGCGTTGGCCGGGGACTGCCAGACCGTCTACGCCTGCGGCTCAGACACCACCCGGCGGATGGCCAACCAGGCGTTCTTCACTCGCATCTACCTCGACGCCGACGACACGATCCGCACCGAGCCCACCCGATCGTTCGGGTTACTGCTCGATCCCGACACCCAGCAACAGGCCCTGAGCTGGGCCGACCAGCGCCAGAACGCGAGCAAGCGTCCCACTCGAACCCTCATCCATGATGTCGAGGGTTCGAGTAAGACGCGTGGAGTGGAGCTAAGGGGACTCGAACCCCTGACCCCCTGCTTGCAAAGCAGGTGCTCTTCCAGCTGAGCTATAGCCCCTAGTAATCTGACCCGCGGAATCCCTCTCACGATCTTGTGGGTCACCGTGAAAGCTGCTCACTTGGGTCCCCGGTTCGGTCCCTATGGGGTGCGCCGCTGGTCATCGCGACTCTGATAGTACCGGCTGGCCCAGCGAGAGCCGGGCTGTAGGCACTGCCCGACCTATGCCGGCAGCCGGTTACGTGATCATGTACGGCGCTGTCCCCCAGAGTTACGCCCGTAGGGCCGACCCGCACCACACCGAGTTGAGTCCGGAGCCAGCGCCGTGCTGAGGGGGGTGCCGGGAACCTCGATCGCATCCTCCCAGGTGCCGTTCACCTCACTGGCCACGAACGCGTGATTGCCTGGCTCGCTGGTATCGCCGCCCCATGGCAGGATTCTTGGGTGGCTGTTCCGCGCTGTGATCTGGTTGTCCGCGGCGGGACCGTGCTGACACCCGGCCATCAGGAGATCGCTGACGTCGGAGTAAGAGCTGGTCAGATAGCCCAGCTCGGCGGCCCGATGACGGGCGACGATGAGATCGACGCCGCTGGCCTGCTCGTGCTCCCTGGCGGCATCGACGCTCATGTGCACCTTGGCTGCGCCGCGCTCGCGGAAGCGATGGGACACCACGAACCAGTGTGGGTAGACGACTTCGGGACGGGGTCACTTGCCGCCTTCGCTGGCGGCATCACCACGGTCGGGAACATGACGTTCGCGCTGCCTGGCGAGTCAATGAAGGTTGCGGTCGCGCGGGAGATGGCCGGTGCCGCAGCCGAGGCCGCAGCCGAGGCCGCAGTCGACTGGTTCCTGCACCCGGTGCTAACCGAACTGACCGAGAGCACAGCGGCAGAGATTGCTGCCCTTGCCGCGGACGGGCACACCAGCATCAAGGTCTTTTGTCCG
>JBOHCP010000801.1:0-2601 GCA_050698875.1 Streptosporangiaceae bacterium
CGTCAGGAACCTGGGCGCCGACATCGTGGTGCCGCGCGGCCCTGAGTTCGCGGCTCGGGTGCGCGAGGTGCTGCCCGGGGGAGCCGACGGACTGATCGATGCCGCGCTGCTGAACGAACTGGCCGTCCCCGCGGTGCGGGATGGCGGCCGGATCGCGACGGTGCGCGGTTTTACCGGTGGTCCTGAGCGCGGCATCAGCTTCCATCCGGTTCTCGTCCGCGGCTATGCCCGCGAGCACGGCAAGCTCGATCGGCTGCGTCAGCAGGCAGAGGCGGGCGAGGTGACGCTCCGGGTCGCGAGGACGCTGCCCGCCGAGCTCGCCGCCGAGGCGCACCGCACCCTCGAGGCCGGCGGTACCCGCGGCCGGCTCGTCTTGGAATTCTGACCGTGACCGGGCGGATCGCGGCCGTCGAGGCATACCTGGCCGGCCTCGGCACCGCGAACGGGGGCGCGGCGCGAGCGCTCGGCGGCACGCTCGCCGACGACGTCCTTGTGCAGACCAACTTCGGTCGGGCACAGGGCCGCGAGGCCGCGATCGCGCTGCTCGGCGAGCCACGGACGGCCAGGCTCGTCGCTTCCGGAGCGCGGTGGTCGGCGCCGACGGCAGACGGCGACCGGATCGTGGTGACCGCGACACTGCCCGAGACCGTACCGTTCGGCGGCCTGGAGCTTGTCTTCGAGTTCAGCGGTGACACCATCATCCGGGTGGAGCAGCAGACGCTGCCGCCGCCGCTATTGCCGCGTCCGCTCCGCCTCGCGCCCGAGATCAGGGCTGTCAACGGCGCGCTCGACAATCAGACGCCCATGCTGATCGCCTATCTCGACGCGGCGGAGCAGATCCGCCTGTCCTTCCGTGGCACAATTCAGGCGTACTCCGACGACCAGCTCGCGCTGTGGGCACGCGATCCGGAGGGCGGCCTGGCCAGCAACATCGCGGCCCGGCCGAAGGTCACGCTGTTCTATCACGACGCGGCCAGCCGCACGTCCTACACCTTCTACGGGCGAGCGCGCGTCGCGACGGATCCAGACGCCCGCGCCGTGATCTTCGAGAACTCGCACCCGCGCGAGCAGCAGTCGGATTTCCGCCGCCGCGGCGTCGCCATCGTCGTCGATCTCGACAGGGTCGAGGGCCGGGACTCTGGCGGCCGCCAGCTGCTGCAGCGAGAGGACCGGTGAGCGGGCCGGCGAGCTCCCGCCACGCGCTGATCAGGACGTCGGCACCGCGCCAGCCGGCGTCCAGCCGGCGGGCGCGACGTGCCGGGCGATGGTGTCGATGATGCGCGCGTTGTAGGCCACGCCGAGCTGGTTGGGGACGGTGAACAGCACGGTGTCGGCCGCGCGTACGGCCTCGTCGGCGGCGAGTTCCTCGGCGATGCGGTCCGGTTCGCCGACATAGGTCCGGCCGGACCGCGCCAGCTCACCCCCGAGCATTCCGACCTGGTCGTCGTGCTGCTGACCGCCGAAGTACCGCCGGTCGACGTCCTTGGTGATGGGCAGGACACTCCGCGACACCGACGCCCGCGGCTCGCGATCGAAGCCCTGCTCCGCCCACGCCTCGCGATAAACCCTGATCTGCTCGGCCTGGAGCTGGCCGAATGGCACCCCGGTGTCCTCCGACAGCACCGTGGAGCTCTGCAGGTTCAGCCCCATCCGGCCTGCCCAGACGGTGGTAGCCCGGCTGCCGGAGCCCCACCAGATCCGGTCGCGCAGGCCGGCCGACTGCGGCTGGATAGCCAGCTCTGCCTCGCGTGGGCCACGAACGTGATCACCGCCGATATGGTCACCGCGATGGCGGGGGACGCGTGGAGCGCGGCGGAGTACCCGGAACGGTCGCTCGGCCAAGCCCGGCCGCCCGGATCCGCAACCAGCGCGGCGAACCAGGCCCGGTCAGCCGACTCATAGACCCTGGACCGCAAGGGCCGCCTGCAGCTCAAGGCGGGCGGCCGGGCCCGCAAGCTGGCCTCGATCTTCTGGAACCCGGACCTGCCGACGATCGATGACTACGGCGATGCCGCGTCATTGCAGGCGCAGGGCTCGGTCATGGGCGCTCTCCCTCGATGTCGGCGTCGTCCTCGATCGCCTCGAGGAGCGGGCAGTCCCGCTTGCCCGGGCTCCGGTCGCAGGTGCCCACCAGCTGACGCAGCGAGTCGCGCATGGCCGACAGGCGGGCGATCTTCGCCTCCAGCTCGCCGATCTTCTCGGTTGCCAGCTTCCTGGCGGCCTCGCAGTTCCGCGGGCCGCCCGCCGCCAGCCCGAGCAGCGAATCGATCTCCTCCAGGGAGAAGCCGAGCTGCTGGGCACCCTTAATGAACCGGACAGTGCGCACCGCCCCAGCGCCATAAGACCGGTACCCCGAGCCGGATCGTCTGGGCTCAGGAAGTATCCCGCGGCGTTCGTAATAGCGGAGGGTCTCGACGTTCACCCCCGCCCGGGAAGCCACCTCAGAGCTGCGCATAACCGCAGGCTAAACCCTGTACCTAGACACGGAGTCAAGTCATGTGCCGGCCGACGAGACCGCGAAGCGGCGACCTGGCCATGACTCTGGGGGATGGGCTGTCGCGCTGTCCGGCGCCCAACTACATGTCGCTCTGCTGCAGACGC
>JBOHCP010000802.1:0-2599 GCA_050698875.1 Streptosporangiaceae bacterium
GTGTTGGCCTGGCTGACCGTCGTCTGGAAGTTTGCGCCAGACTCCAGCGCCTTCATCATCGTGGGGATGATGTTGTACTTGCCGGTGTCAGCTGTCGCCCAGTTCTTCGAGTTCAGCGGTGAGATCTGGGTGTACCCGGCCGCCTTGGCGAACCCGGCGAGAAGCTGGCTGTTGGCGTACCCAGGGCTGGTCAGCGCCGAGGTGAACTCGGGGAAGAAGCCCTGCGAGTTGGCGAACGTGGTCGCCTGCGAGGTGCCGTCCATCACCGAGACCAGGCTCCAGGCGGCCGTCTTGTACTTGCTGTTGACCCAGACGCCCAGGTCCGAACCGCCCGCGAAAGCCGGGGCCGGGTTCGGCCCGTTTTCGCTCGGGATCGGGAACGATGCCCACTGCGACTTGTTGGCGGAATTCACCTGCGCCAGCTGAGACTCGGCCCACGGGCCGTCGATGTACATGTCCAGCTTGCCCAGCGCGAAGTCCTCCTCCGCACCGCCGGGACCCGCGGTACCCGGAGCACCGATTTCCGTCTCGCCGATGTAGCTGGTCGACGAGACCTTGTCGGTCAGCAGCAGGTTGGCGTACGCCTGGATGCCGGCCTCGGACTGCGGCGACGTCAGCTCAGCCACCCACTTGCCGCTCTTCTGGACCGCGACCTGACCGCCCGCGCCCCAGATGAAACTGACGATCGCGTTGGTGTCGTCGGTTGGCGCGCCCAGGCCGTAGGTGCCTGGGTTCTTCTGCGTGAGGGTCTGGGCGTCGCTGACCAGCTGCGACCAGGTGGTGGGTGTCGAGGTGATGCCGGCCGCAGCGAATTGGGCCTTGTTGTACCAGATTCCGCGCACGCCGCCGAACCACGGCACGGCATAGATGTTGCCGTTGAGCGTGTCGTTGGCGAGGTTGCCCTGGATGATCTGCGAGCCGTTGGACCAGGACTTGACATCGGGTGTGATGTTGGCCAGCGCACCCGTGGCGGCTATGCCAGGCGTGTCGGTGTTGCCGAGCTCGGTGATGTCCGGGCCGCCCTTGCCGCTGCTGAGCGCGTTCGTCCAGTCGGTGCCCCTGTTCGTCCATGGAATCCAGTCCACGGCGACCTTGGTGTTCTTGTACTGCGGGAACTCCTTCTTCCACTGGGCGACGACGCCATTCATCCAGGTTTCCTGCGATGCGACGGCGGCGCCCATGCGCCACACGACGAGCTTGGTCGGGACTGATCCCGACGATGAGTTGTTGCTGGAGCCACATCCGGCTACGGCTGCTCCGGCGATTACGGCTGCCGCGCCGAACACGGCTGCCGACCTCGTGAAAGTCACTGACCGATCTCCCTTCCCGGCGGTGTGATACGGAACTGACGTCCTCCGGGCGGACGTCTCCGGCCGGGCTATGGCCTGGCGGCCGGCACTTACGCTAGGTGTCGAGCATGAGTAGTTCGACCCCAAACGCGGGATTGATGCCTGCCGGGGACCGAGCCCTGACGATGTTGCTTGCGCAGAAACTAACAGGAAACTTTCCTATAAGATAGGCTCCGTTGCCAGATTGAGACAGTTGCGGGATCGAGGCGGGATCCAGACCGGCGCTGTGCCCGGCTGACAAGCCGGGCGAGAGCACGGCCCAGCCGTACAGTCGGGTTCTGTCAGCGCCGGATGAGGGGTGGGGCATGCAGCGACGGCCGGGAACGCCGAGCCTTTTGCGCGAGCTGAACGACCGGTCGGCGCTCGAGCTGCTGCTCACCGGCGGGCCGATGACCCGGGCTCAGCTTGGCGAGCACACCGGGCTGTCCAAGGTGACGGCGTCCCAGCTGCTGTCCCGGCTGGAGGAGCGCGGCATCGTGGCGGTGGCAGGAGAGCTCGCCCGCGGTCGCGGGCCGAACGCAGCGCTGTACGCGGTCGTGCCGTCAACCGCGTATGTGGCCGGGCTGCACGTCGAGCAGGACGAGATCCGCGCCGGCGTCGCCGACATCACCGGGGCCGTCGTTACCCGGATCTCGGTTAACCCGGCTGGCGGGAAGGATCCGGTCGAGCTGGTCCGCGGCGCGGTCGTCGCCGCGTGTGCCGAGGCAGGCGTGCCGCCGGAATCGCTGCGCGCGATCGTCATCGGCACGCCGGGCGTGCTCGACCCCCGCACCGGCGATCCGCGGCTCGCGGTCAACCTGCCCGCCTGGCATGAAGGGCTGCTGGACGCGCTGCGCGCCGACCTGGGCAAGCCGGTCACGCTGGAGAACGACGTGAACCTGGCAGCGATGGCCGAGCAAGCCGTCGGCGCGGCCGCCGGCGTGGACGACTTCGTGCTGGTCTGGCTTGGCGTGGGACTCGGCCTCGCGACGGTGCTCGGCGGCAGGCTCTACCGGGGCGCGGGCGGTGCCGCCGGTGAGATCGGCTACCTGCCGGTGCCCGGCGTGCCGCTGCCGCAGGATGTCACGCACCCCGCGACCGGGGCGTTCCAGCGGCTGGTGGGCGCGCAGGCACTGGTGCCGCTGGCGGCCGAGTACGGCCTCCGCGCGGCAACCGGAGCCGGGGCGGTCGCGCTGGCGGTGCAGGCCGCCGACCGGGGCGAGCCGCGAGCCGCCGCCTTCCTGACCGAGCTGGCCGGGCGCGTCGCGACC
>JBOHCP010000803.1:0-2597 GCA_050698875.1 Streptosporangiaceae bacterium
CGCGTGCCCAGGCACGATCAAACACCCTTACATTTCTGTCTCACACCCGATCGTGCGTTCGACCGCCCGGACAATCTCCGCTGCGCCTGCATTGTCAGTTCCGCACGTGCGTCTTCAGCGGCTGCTCGTCCGGCCTCAGGACTGCTCGAAGTACGCCTCGGCCTTCCGGCGGATCCGCGCCAGCCTCTTGGACACCGGGCTGTGGTTGCGGTATCCGAGGATGCCAGCGATGTCGCCGACCTTGGTGTGGCCGCTGCGCAGCAGGATCACGATCTGCCGCTCGCTCTCGTCCAGGAGGGCCAGGAAGTCGGCGAATACCAGGTTGTCTTCGACCTCGGCCTCCGGTCCCTGGACCGGGATGGTGTCGGTGAGCTCGACGAACCGGACTGTGACCTTGGAGCGCTTGTGGTACAGCTTGCGCTCGAGATCTTCTCGCACGTACGACCAGTGCTCGGAGAAAGTCATCCTCCACCGCTGGCTGAGCGCCGCCGTTGCGGCCACCACGAGCGGAGGAACCGGGGCACTCGGGCTTTCCTGACCTCGGCGGGTCTCGAACGCCACTACAAGACTCGAACGTAACCTGGAACGACAGGGACTGAGTGATCTCGCGGACGCCGTCGTGAATTCCTCCCGACTCGGCCACGCGAAACCCGGCGCCCGCGTATACGCCGACGCCGCACGACGCGTGAGTGCGCCGGCGGATCGCTGCCTGTTCATCGACGACACGGCCGCGAATGTCGCGGCGGCCCGAGATGTCGGGATGCACGCCATCCACTACCGCCAGTTCAACGACATTCGCGACGCGCTCGCGACGTGAAGCAGGGACACTCGGGCTCTCCTGGCACCCCTGCGCCTCCGGCGGGGCTCAGGCTCAAAGATGGACCCGGAGGGCAAGAGCGGGTAGCCGTCGGGTTGTTACCAGCGCGGTAGCACGTGCCCGCGACGGGTTGCCGACGCCACAGGCACACGGTCAGCAGGCGGCAGCGTCATGACACGCCCCGAGGCGCTCGCGCCGGGCGTGGCTGTCAGCTAGCCGGACTGGTGACGTAGGGCGAAAATCGCTGCCTGGACACGGTCTTGCAGGCCGAGTTTGCCGAGGATGCTGCGGACATGGGTCTTGACGGTCTCCTCGCCGATCGCCAGTTCCCGGCCGATCTGCCGGTTGCTGTGACCGCGGGCGATCAGCAGGAGTACTTCGCGTTCGCGCGGCGAGAGCGGCTGGAGCGGGTCTGGCGGAGGCGGCCGGCGGAGCGCGTGGGTGAGCCGCGTCAGCAGTTCGGGGCTGAGGTTCGCAGTGCCTGCGGCGGCGGCGCGGACGGCGGCGATGACGTGCTCGGCCGGGGCGGTCTTGAGCAGGTAGGAGGTCGCGCCGGCGTGCATGGCGCGGACTAGGTGTTCGTCGTCGGTGGCGGAGGTGAGCACGACGACGGCGGGGCGGTGCGGCGTGTCGCGCAGCGCGGCGATCACGGCATGCCCGTCGAGTCCGGGCATGTACAGGTCGAGGAGGAGCACGTCGGGGCGGGTGGCGGCGACGACGGCTACTGCCTGCCGCCCGTCTCCGGATTCGCCGACGACTTCGACGTCCGGTTCCTGGCCGAGCAGGTAGCACAGTCCGTCCCGGACGATGCGGTGGTCGTCGGCGATCACCACGCGGATCGTCATCGCACCGGCACCCGGACGGTGAGCGCCGCGCCGTTGCCGGGGGCGCTGTCGATGGTGACGGTGCCGCCGAGTTCGGTTACCCGGTCCCGGATGTTGGCCAGCCCGGAGCCGGCGTGCGGCGCGGCCGGGTCGAAACCGGTGCCGGTGTCGCGGACGGCAAGCTGGACGTGCCCGTCCTGGCAGGTCATGGACACGGCGAGCCGGCTGGCGTTGCCGTGCCGGACGGCGTTGGTGCAGGCCTCCTGGGTGATGCGCAGCAGGGCATGCTCGACGGGCGCGGGGACAGTGATGTCGTCCAGGCTGGCGTCGACGGCGACGCCGAGCCGGTCACGGTAGGCCGCGCAGATTTCCTGCAGCGCCGGGGCGAGCCCGGCACCGTCCAGGCTCGCCCGGCGCAACTCGGTCAGCAGCGCCTGCATGTCGCGCACCGCCTCCTCGCTGATGCGCTCGATGGCCTGCGCCTGCTGATGGCCCGGGTCTGCCCTGCGCATCCCGGCGGCGATCATCCGCAGGGCGAACAGGTGCTGGGAGATCGCGTCGTGGATCTCCCGTGCGATCCGGGCTCGCTCCGCATCGCGCGCCTCCCCGGTGGCGCGCTGCCGCTCGGCAGCCAGCGCCGAGGCGAGCTGACCGGTCATGATGGTGAAGTTCGCTTCCAGTCGTCCGATCTCATCCCGGCCCGACACTGGGGGCGTAACGGTGTAGTCGCCGTCGGCGACCGCGAGCGTGGCTTGTTCCAGGCGGCGGACCCGGCGCACGATGCGGCGTGAGGCCAGCAGCCCGAACAGCACGCCGACCGGCACGATAGAGCCCAGCAGGGCGTAGTAGGGGACCGACAGCAGCTGGCCGGCGTCGCTGAGCTGACTCAGCTCCCGCCACGCCCGGATCGGGTTGACGAACCCGTAGGACCACGGCGCCTGCACATAGACGTAAGC
>JBOHCP010000804.1:0-2588 GCA_050698875.1 Streptosporangiaceae bacterium
GTGATCGTGACGTGGAGCACGCTACCGTAAACGGAAACCGGACCGACGAGGCCGGTCCTTTCAATTTCAGCTACCCCTGATCGTTGCCCTCACTCGGCCATCGCCTGCCGGATCCACCACATCGCGTACGTGGAGAACTTGTAGCCCTTGGAGTAGTCGCGGCAGCCGGGGGCTTTCGCGGCCAAGTTGCAGTGGCTCTCGCTCACTTTGCGTGAAGGGGGCCGGTCGGCTAGCGGGACCCGCTTGCGCAGCAGGTCGGGGCTGGCGCGCCCGTACATTTGCCTTTTGATCAATCTTGGTCTGGTTGACGTGGCCTTCTACTGGCCCGGAGCTGTAGGCAGGGTTAGCCCGGCGGTGACGGCGGCCCAGTCCTTGCGCAGGCCGGCTGCGAAGCCGCGCAGTTCGCGGAGGGCCTGGCCTCGGCCAGGGCGGTCGAGGCCGGGAGGTTGTGGCCCTGCCGGCTGCAGAGCAGTCCGCGAACTGGCGGACCGGAGCGCAGGTCACGTCAAGTTCCTGGCGTCGGGCCGTGATCTGGGTCATTGCGGCGTGGTCGTCCCTGGCGAGTGTGGCGGGTGGGGTGAGGATCCAGCTGGTGACCTTGCTGGGCGCTGACGGGGGCGGCTGGGCCGGGCGGGCCGTGGCCTGGCGCAGGCCGGCGGTGTAGCGGCGCAGGCTGCGCAGGCTGCCCCCGTAGCCGCGGCCGCGGATCTCGGCGCCCGCAACACCAAGATCCCGTTCCTGGTGGAGGGACTGGCCGCCTGCTCGGGCTGCGGGTACGGCTACTACCGGACCTCCACCACGACCACCAGCAAGAAGATCTGCTACTACCGGTGCCCGGGATCGGATGACTACCGCTACAAGGGCGGCCGGGTCTGCAGCAACAAGCCGGTCTGCGCCGACTACCTCGACCAGGTTGTCTGGGACCACATCACCGGCCTGCTCGCCGACCCGGCCCTCATCCGCGCCGAGATCGCCAAGCGCCTGCAGCAAGCTCGCACCTCCGACCCGGTCACCAGGCAGCGGCAGCGTCTGGAGCTGCAGCAGGCCCCAGGCTGCCACCGCGATCACCGCCATGATCCAGGCGTTCTCCGAGCAGCTGATCATCATCGACGAGCTGCGCTCCCGGATGCCGCACCTGCACGCCCGCGAGGCGAACCTGCGCGGCCAGATCGACGCCCTCGACGCCCAGGCCACCGACCGGGATGCCTACCTCCAGCTTGCCGGCAACCTCGAAGGCTTCCTCGCCCAGCTGAACAGCACGGCCGCCACCGCCAGCGTCCCCGAACGCCAGCGAGTGCTCCGGCTGTTCGTCACGGATATCCTCATCGGCCCGGAGAAGATCACGATCCGGCCCGCATCCCCGCCCGCGGACACAGCCCCGCCAGCGCCGGACACGACGCCGAAACCGATACGGAAGGTGACCACCGCCAAAGTTATCCATTGCGCTGGGGGCGTGGTTTCACCGCCGATGTGCAACGTCTACCTGCACCGGCTGGACCGGGCGTGGGATGACGGTGACGGGGCACTGGCCCGTTCCGCTTGACGATCTGGTCGTGATGTGCTGGTCCCGTAGCCAGGCCGGGCGGGCGCTGGAGCGCCTGGCCGGTCTGCTGGGTGACCTCGGCCTGGAGCCGAAGGCAGCCAAGACCCTGATAGTGCACCTTGAAATCGGCGGCGGGGGCTTTGATTTCCTGGGCTTCCATCACCGGCTGGTGCGCTCGCCGGGGCTGAACGGGAAGCGACCGGTGACGTTCCTGGCCCGCTGGCCCGCGGACAAAGCCATGCAGGACGCCCGTGACCGGATCCGGGAACTCACCTTCCGGTCCAGGCTGCTGCTGCCGGTCGAGCAGATCGTGCAGGACGTGAACATGTTCATGCGCGGCTGGGCGGCGTTCTTCAGGTACGGGAACTGCACCTTCGGCTCGGCAAGATCAGGAACTACGCGCTGATGCGCCTGACGCTGGTGATTGCCAAGCGTCATAAGCGCACCCGCGCTTACGGCCGGTCGGTGGTTTTCTTCCAGTCGCCGATCCAGCTCGGCCTGATCCCGTTGTCAGGAATCATCGTCGCCCTCAGGCCCTTCCGGGACTGCCGGGGGAAGCCGAATACCGGCGGTGAACGGCGTCGGTGAGCCGTGTGCGAGAGAACCGCATGCACGGTTCGAGGTGGCGGGGGCTGGAAACGGAGCAGACCTGACCATGGTCACCGGGGTGGCACCGCCGACCGGGAAACCGGCGGAAGAAAGGCCCCAGGCCCTACCGTCAGCGAGCCACCGCGCCAGTCCCCGACCTTACAGCGAGCCGCTTGGCGACGGTGTCACCCGGCCGCGCCCACTAGGTCGTCGACGAGCGCCAGGTACCAATCCCGGACCAGGTCCGATTCAGTGCTGGACGCCCCGAAGTTAGGAGGCTATCCAGTCATCAGTGCCCACTCGCGAATGTGAGCCACGCCCACGTGCAGGCTCAGATCTCCGGAAGTTGGCCTGCGTTAGCTGTTGAATGCTGATGAGGGGCGCGTGGTCAGCTGGTAGGTGATGGGCCGGGTGTCGCCGGGCATGCTTGGCGGGGCGGCGTTGATCTCGTCCAGGA
>JBOHCP010000805.1:0-2571 GCA_050698875.1 Streptosporangiaceae bacterium
CCCCAGGTGCGGTTCGACGTTCGTACCCGAGGCAGGAGCCCAGTGCGTTAGCAGCGCTCGCTGGGATCTGTGCGGGGGGCCGCCCGCAAGGGCGGTCCCTACCGCGACCCTGGGTCGCCACGACCATGAATTACATCCACGTTCACGCCACCCGTATCGAAGATGCCTGGATCAGCGGCCAGCAGCGCGCCGCCGATCGCCTGAAAGGACTGCTGCCGTGAAGTGGAATCTGCGGCTGGCCGCGGCCAGCCGCGGCATCTGGAAGGCCAGCGAGCTGCAGCGGATGCTCGCCGAGGCGGGCCTGGTAATCAGCGCCGGGAAGTTGTCCGGCCTGTGGTCGGGCAGCCCGGCCAGCATCAAGCTCGACGACCTGGACATCATCTGCGCGGTGCTGGGCTGCGGGGTAGAGGAGCTGCTGATCGCGGAACCCGGTAGGCACGCCCAGCCGGGCGGTGACCAGCACGACCAGGAAGCCGTGGCTTCCCCGCAGGCCGGGCCGGGTGTCACGCCCGGGCGCCGTGACGGCCGCTCGCTGCCGCCGGCGTGATGGCTGCCTGCACCCTGGCGGTCTGACCGGTGACGCCAGCGGGAATGCGTGACGCTTTCGCCGGCGAGGGCGGCCGGGGCTTCACCTGCCCGGTCTGCGGCCGGTTCATCGTGACTGCCGTCGACGGCCTGTTCGCCAGGGCACGCCGGGGCTCCCCGCAGCGCTTCTGCTCCCCGTCCTGCCGCCAGGCAGCGCGGCGGCGGCGCGCTGCGGGCGCCAGCGAAGCCACCCCCGCTGCAGCGCGCCGGCGGCCGCCGGACGGCGGCTGCGGCCCGGTGGCGACTGAGGGTGTTTCCTGCCGCCACCAGCTGCCCGGACTGCCTGTCCTTCGGAGCCTGCTATGGCTCGCAGTCTTACTGCCGGGCTTGCTACGACTTCACCCGCCGCTACCACCGCGGCGAATGCGCCAGCTGCCAGCGGATCATCGCGGTGAAGAAGGGCCACTGCCGGCTGTGCTGGCTGCAGGCCGGCATCACCGCCCGCGGCCGGAGGATCACCCCGGCAGACTTCCGTCCCGGCTTCTGCCGGCAGCTGTCATTCGCCGGGACGACCCGGCTCGGCCACACTTCCCCGCGGCCCGCAGACCAGCAGGGCCTGCGCAACCGCTAGCCCCGCCCGGTGGCACACAGCTGGAGCTGCCCATCCCCGGCGAGTCCCGGCTGTTTGACGCACGCCACTGGGTCGCATCGACCATCACTAATGAGGCGCTGCGGCAGACGCGGCACATCGCCGCCGAACTCGCCGCCACCCGCGGCTGGAACCCCCGGATCGTCACCGAAACCGGCAGGGCGCTGGCCGTCGTCCTGGCCGGCCACATTCCCGGAGGCATGATCGCCTGGTCCGCGCTAGCTCCGGCCCTGCATTCACCGAACCTGAGCGTCACCCGCACCGCCGAGATTCCCGGCCTCGCCGGGCTACTGCACGACGACCGGAGCCCGTCCTTCGCCTTGCTCATGCGGGCACGGCTCGCAATGCTGCCAGCGCCGATGGCCGCCGACGTCGGGCACTGGCTGGCCACCCGCAGCGACGGCGGGCCCCGCAGCCGACCCCGCAACGAGCACACCGTCCGGATGAACCTCAACCGGGTTCACCCGCTGCTGCTGCAATGGGCCGGGACCTACGTCCACCTGCGCGAGGTCACCCCCGCCGACGTCACCGCAGCCACCGGGCCGCTGTCGGGAAGCCTGCGCCGCCAGACCCTCACCGCGCTGCGCTCACTGTTCGGCCACTGCAAGAAAACCGGCAGGATCTTCCGTGATCCCACCAGCGGCATCCACGACGGCCAGCGGCCCTTAATCCTCATCCAGCCGCTCCAGCCCGCCGAGATAGGCCAGGCCATGGCCGCCGCTGTGGCGCCGGCTGCCCGCCTTGCGCTCGCCCTGGCCGCTGTCCACGCGGCCAGGCCCAAGACCATCCGCGAGCTCTGCCTCGACGACATCGACATCGGCAACAGGCGGCTGGCCCTCGCCGGTCACGCGCGGCCGCTGGACGACCTGACGCGCCACCTGCTCCTGGCCTGGCTCGAGCACCGCGGCCGCCGATGGCCCGGCACCGCCAACCCTTACCTGCTCATCAACCAGCAGACCGCGATGACCACCCGGCCGGTCAGCGAGAACTGGATAACCGGCACATGCCGTGGCCTGACCGCCACGCTGGAGAGCCTGCGAGTCGACCGGCAACTCGAGGAAGCCCTCACCCACGGCCCCGACCCCCTGCACCTCGCCGCCGTGTTCGGCCTCCACGACACCACGGCCATCCGCTACGCGGCCATCGCACGCCAGCTCCTGCAGACCCTCGCTGAGGAGCACCCGCCGGTTACCGCGAACCCAAGGACCAGAACAGCCCATCGAACATGAACACTCACCAGTTCTGCCGAAGACCCTTCAGTTCGCCTGAATTCTGGGGAAAGCCCCCGGCTCTCGCAGAACCGGACTTGAACCTCTCGACTCATCCGGCTCCCATTGCCCAGCCGTCGGGACGCGCGCCGATCCGCCAGTGCGCGAACAACCGGGGAGACCGCCTGG
>JBOHCP010000806.1:0-2557 GCA_050698875.1 Streptosporangiaceae bacterium
CGCTACGCCGGGCGCAGTCCGGCCCGCATTAGAACGGACACGTCGCAGAAGCTAGACATCGAACCCAAACCTGAAAGCCGGGGAGAGCCATCCCGACTCCGTCATTGGGCTCTCTTTGGGGCGACCACCCGGCCACCACGAACGGCTCGGCCAGGGAGCGCTATCAGCAGTCTTACTCCCCGGCAGCGAACACAGCCGTCAGTGCGGCGCAGTGCAGATCAGCACGCGGCAGGCATCCCGGGTCCTGCAGTGTCAACCTGCTGATTGCTGATACTCCCGACCTGGGACCAGGCCCTCAATTCCATTGACGTCGGCGATCAGCCGCTACACGTAGCGAGGTTCGGGCTTTACCTGTTCGCCGTCGGTGCCGTCATGAGTGGCGCCGGGGTGAAGCACTTCGCTGGAGGCGCATGATCGAACGGGCGGCACACATTGCCCGCTTGGCTAACGGGGGCCAGCGTTTTGTTGTTCATCAGACTGGCTGCCAGCACCGGCGGGCAGCCATCGGCTGGTCCAGATAGCGGGGCCGGCAGGTGCCACTGCTCCGGTCAGCGCAGGTGGGGGCCCGGCGCCCTCGACCCTTGCCAGGAACTCGGCGCCGACGCGCGTGACGACCTCCGGCGAGGACACGAGCTGCGCTGTCGTCAGCGCAAGCGCCCGTGACGCCATTGCTGCGCCCTTCCACGCTGCCGCCGTGCCAAACAGCGCCGTCGCGGCCCAGCTGTGCGGCGGAACCCCGGCCGGGACCGACCAGTTCACCCGGCCGAGCGGCCGGGTCCAGCTCACCTCGCCGTCATCCTGGCCGTAGGGATCGGCGCCGTCGGTGATGAGACCATCTTCCAGCCTGGTCTCCAGGTCGCGCCCTGCGCCCACTGCGACGGCGAACTCGGTCATCACCCGGACGTTCTCGGGCGACCATGCGGGTGGGCCCACCTCGCGCATGCAGGCGTCCAGCACCCGGCCCAGCTCGTCATTCGGCGATTCCTATCCCAGGCAGCACCGATCGTCCAGCCTGCGCTTGACTGATTCCCCGTCGGCCCTCAATTGTCTCGGCTGCTGTAGCTGGCGTCAGTGGTCGTCGTAGTGGAAGCGGCAGGCAACGATCGTGATCACGTCAGACTCGATGTCGTAGACCAGCCGGTCCTTCTCGGTTATCCGGCGTGACCAGACCTCACCGCCTAAGTGCTTGAGCCGCTCCGGCTTGCCACTACCGGTCCGCGGCGTGCGCGTCGTCTCCGCGATGAGCCTGATGATCTTGGAAAGCACCTTCGGGCTCGTCGTCGACCAGGCATCGAGATCTTCGAGGGCACCTGAAGTTATAGAAAGCTTCACCCGTCTGCCTGCACGCCGAACCGTGCGGCTAGCGCCTCGAGTTCAGTCGGCTGCGCGGCGCCTTCGCGTGCTTCGGCCAGCCCGCGCAGGATATGGACGGCGTTGGCGCGCGTGGAGAACAGATAGAGCGTCTCTTGCAGCGAGTCGTAATCCTCGGCGGACATCAGGACCGCGTTGCGGCCGTTGCGTGCCACGATCTCAACCACGACGTGGTCCTCATTGACCTGCCGCACTAGCGGGAACAGATTCTCGCGGGCATGGCTGATGCTTACCGCCGTCATCCAGACCTCTCCTTACTCGTACAGGATTCCTGTACGAGATTATGTCATCGGAGAAACGATGGCAAGCACAGCGATCCCGCCGCCAGCCGGCGGCCCGGTGTCGATGATGACCAACGCCCAGCCCGGCGCGGAGGATCTCAGCCGCTAAGCGCTAACAGCGCCGCCAATCGCTGTCGCGCCGAGTTCGTTTTTTGCCGGAACGTGCACCCTCTCCTTGCCGACGCGGATGTTGACGACCGCGACCCGAAGCACAACCAGTACTGGTTCCCGCCGGGCGGCATGTGCCGGTTGCCCTTGCCGCCATGAGACGGGCTCGGGCTCGTGGGCTAAGCCATGGTGCCCGGCTGGCGGTGCGGATGTGGACCCCTTGCCGATGCTCGCAAGTTATCGCGCGGCGGACGGCCCGAGCTAAGGCCTTCCATCGCCGCGACGCGGGGGCGGGGAAAGCGCACACTGTTCCTGGTCACTGAAGATGACGACGTGGGTGTCGTTGCTGCTGAGCATGAGGGTTGCCAGTACGGGGCCCGGCAGTGGGTGCAGGAAACCGGCAGCGCTGGTACCGCGACAACAGCCCCCATCGCCGAGCGGCTCTACATCGAATACACGGATCAGGAGGAGGACTCGGCATGGATGCCCAAGCGCATCGCTCAGGACTGGGAGGAGCTCGAGCGGAGCCTGCATGCGGCCGGGGTCTCGCCCGAGGAGATCGACTCTGGTGCGCGCGCGCTGCTCGCTCAGGCCCGCGGGCACCTGCCAGCTGAGGCGCGCAAGGCGCTGACTCGCTCTCGCGGGAACTACAGCCGCGGGTGATTCAGTCGCTGGTGGTACAGGTGGCATTTCCGACCGAGACCGTGATCCGGGCGCCGGGCGGCGGTCCGTTGAGGTAGATCAGCGCGTAACCGGAGCCGTTGGTCTGGTAGCTGTGCGAGTAGCCGCCGGCGGTC
>JBOHCP010000807.1:0-2550 GCA_050698875.1 Streptosporangiaceae bacterium
TATCGGTGGCGTGTCGTAACGCCACGGAGGTTACGGGCGCTGAGACGCTTTCCCGGACATTGCCTCTGAGTCCGGGGAAAAGGCTCCGATGCCGCGACCCCGCGCCGACATGCGCAAGATCCGTGAGGTTCTCAGGCTGGCTCTGGGCGAGGAGCTGAGCCAGCGCCTGGTCAGCGCCGCGTCGGGCGTGCCGCAGACCACGGTGCACGACTATCTGGTCCGGGCGGCCGCCGCGGGCCTGAAGTGGCCGCTGCCCGGTGATCTGGACGACGCCGGGCTGGAAGCGCTGCTGTATCCGCCGGTGCTGCCGGCCGGCACGGCCCGGCCGGCGCCGGACTGGCAGCAGGTGCACGCCGAGATGCGCAAGAAGGGCGTGACGCTGCAGCTGCTGTGGGTGGAGTACCGGGAAGCCCATCCCGGCGACGGGTACGGCTACTCCCAGTTCGCGAACTTGTACCGGTCCTGGCGCGACGGCATCGACGTGAGCATGCGCCAGGCCCACGCGCCCGGGGAGAAGCTGTTCGCCGATTTCCCCGGCGGCACCTTCCCGGTGCATGATCCGGCGACCGGCCAGATCGCGGTGAAGGCCGGGCTGTTCGTCGCGGTGCCGGGCGCCTCCGGCTACCTGTATGCGAAGGCGTTCCCCTCCCGGGAGCTTCAGTACTGGGTGACCGCGCACGTCCGCTGCTTCGAGGCCCCGGGCGGCTGCCCGGCGATCGTCGTCAGCGACAACCTCCGCTCGGCGGTGACCAGGGCGGACCGGTACGAGCCCGGCCTCAACGCCACCTTCGCCGAGATGGCCGCCCGCTACGGCGTGGCAGTCATCGCGGCCCGGCCCTGTAAGCCGAAGGACAAGCCCAAGGCCGAGTCGGGGGTGCTGCTGGCCGAGCGGTGGATCATCGCCCGGCTGCGCGGCCGGAAGTTCACCAGCCTCGGCGAGGCCAGCGCGGCCATCGCCGGGTGCGCCGCGGAGATCAACGCCCGGCCGTTCCAGAAGCTGGACGGCAGCGGGCAGGAGCTGTTCGGGCAGCTGGACCGCCCGGCGCTGCGGCCGCTGCCAGCGACCCGGTATGAGTTCGCGACCTGGCGCAAGGCCCGGGTGAGCATTGACTATCACATCGCCGCGGACCGGCATTACTACTCGGTGCCTTACCGGCTGGCCCGCCAGCCGGCCGACGTGCGGCTGCCGGCGGCCACGGTGGAGGTCTTCCGCCGCGGGCAGCGGGTCGCCTCGCACCCGCGGCCGCTGGTGCGGCACGCATACACCACCGACCCGGCGCACATGCCCGGGTCCCGCCGGCAGCACGCCCAGCGGACGCCGCAGAAGATCACCGAGTGGGCCGCCAGGACAGGGCCGTCGACCGCGGCGCTGGCGGAGGCGATCCTGGCTTCCCGGAGCCATCCCGAGCAGGGCTACCGCGCCGTGCCGGGCATCATCCGCCTGGCCAGCCGCTACGGCACCGGCCGCGTCGAGGCTGCCCGCGCCCGCGCCCTTCGCCTGCGCGCCTATTCCTACCGCAGCGTCAACTCGATCCTGAGCACCGGGCTGGACCGCCAGCCGCTGCCCGGCGAGGGCCCGGTGATCTCCCCGCACCCGGCCCACGGCAACCTCCGCGCCCCGGGCTGCTACCAGCAGGAAGGACACCCTGTCATGCTCGGCAACCCCGCCATCGGCGGGCTGAAAACGCTGCGGCTGCACGCCATGGCCGCCGGCCTGGCCGAGCAGCACGAGCAGGCCGGCTACGCCGGGCTGAGCTTCGAGGACCGGCTCGGCCTGCTCGCCGACCGGGAACTGGCCGACCGGGCCAGCCGCCGCATCACCCGCAGCCTGAAGACCGGCTGCGCATCCCCGCCGCCGTCGAGGACATCGACTTCCGCCACCCCCGCGGCCTGGACCGCGGCCAGCTGCTCAGCCTCGCCGGCGCGCACCGGGCCGGGCACCGCCGCGCCGTCGTGATCACCGGGCCGGCCGGCACCGGCAAGACGTTCCTGGCCTGCGCCCTGGCCCGCGCCGCCATCCGCAACGGCCACACCGCGCTCTACCAGCGGCCCCGCGGATGCCCGGCGAGCTGGCCATCGCCCGCGGCGACGGGCGGCTGGCCCGGCTGCTGGCCTCCTGGGCCCGCGTCAGCGTCCTGGTCATCGATGACCTGCCGCTCCGCCCCCTCACCCCCGGCCAGGCCGCCGGCCTGCTGGAAGTCATCGAGGACCGGGCCGGGCTGCGCGCCACCATCGTCACCAGCCAGCTGCCGGTGCCGATGTGGCACCAGGCCATCGGCGACCCGGCCATCGCCGGCGCCGCCCTGGACCGGCTGCCCGGCAGCGCCGACCGGATCGAGCTGTCCGGCGAGTCGTGGTCGTGGTCAATGCCTTTTCCTTTCGTTTACTTTCTTCTGTTGTGATCAGATGTGAAATGAAAATCAGTCACCGGGCAGCGGGAAGGGGCCGGCCCGCTTATCGTCACGGGACGGTCTCTGGTTCCGGCGCTGCCCGGGCCGGGGCGTCCTTGCGCAGCGACTCGCCGGACAGCTCGATCCGGTCGGCGCTGCC
>JBOHCP010000808.1:0-2524 GCA_050698875.1 Streptosporangiaceae bacterium
GTTGCCGCGGAGCTTGGCTATCGGGACCTGCCGGCCGCGAAGGTGACCGGGGCCGATCAGTTTGACGGACTGCCCGACCGGTGGGCGCGTGCGTACCGGCGGTACCGGATGAACGAGCATCTCGGCGAGTCGCGGCCTGGTCTTGGACTGTCGCTTGAGTTCGACGACGAAGTGGCCGGGCCGGTCCTGCTGGGGCAGCTCAGTCATTTCGGGTACGGGATTTTCGAACCGGTTCCGGTGTGAGTACACAGTGATCACCGAGGTGCCGGACCTTGTGCCGGCGCGGATGCTGAACGAGTACGCGTACTGCCCGCGGCTGTTCTTCCTGGAGTGGGTGGATCAGCTCTGGGCGTCCAACGCCGATGTGGCCGAGGGGGACCGGCGCCACCGCCGGGTGGATGCGGGCGGCGGAGCCGCGCCGCTCCCAGACGAGGACGTGCTCAAGACCGCTCGATCAGTGGAGCTGGCGAGCGAGCGGCTCGGGATCACCGCCAAGCTCGATCTGGTGGAGGGAACGCCCGGCGGAGTCGTGCCAGTCGACGTCAAGAAGGGTCATCCCGCGGCGGACGGAACGGCGTGGGAGGCCGACGCGGTCCAGGTCTGCGCGCAGATCCTGCTGCTGCGCGAGCACGGCTACACGGTGGACCACGGCGAGATCTACTATGCGGAGATTCGACGCCGGGTCGCCGTCGAGCCAACATCCGAACTCGTGGCCCGCACGCTGGAGGTGGCCGCTGAGGCCAGGGCAACCGCGGTCCGGCTCGCGCCGCCGCCGCCGCTGCAGTCGAGCCCGAAGTGCCCGCGCTGCTCCCTGGTCGGAATCTGCCTGCCGGACGAGGTGAACCTGCTCGCTCATCGGGAGGACCGGCGCCCGCGCAGGCTCATAGCGGCCGACCCGGACGCCGCCCCGCTGTATGTCACCGAGCAGGGCTCGTACGTGGGCCTGGACGGCGGGCGGCTGACGGTGTCTAAGCACCGCGAGCCGCTGGCCAGCGTGCGACAGATCGACGTGCTGCACGTGTGCGCGTACGGGAACGTGCAGGTCAGCGCCCAGGCGATGCGCAGCATGTTCGAGCGGGGCATCGAGGTATTCCACTTCTCGTACGGCGGTTGGCTGCTCGGCATGTCGACCGGCCTGCCGAGCAAGAACGTCATGCTGCGAATTCGCCAGACGACTACTGCCGCGCGGGGCGACCTGGCCGCGCCGCGCCGGATGATCGCCGGAAAGATCCGCAACTGCCGGGTTCTGCTCCGTCGCAACGGCGGGAACGAGGTCGCTCGTGTCGTCGGCCAGCTTGCCGATCTGGCTCGCCAGGCGGAGACTGCCAACGGTGCTGGCGAGCTCCTCGGCATCGAGGGTGTCGCTGCGCGGCTGTACTTCGAGGCGTTCCCCACACTCGTGGCCAACGGCACGGGACTGCCAGGGCCGGCGTTCACCGGGCTGCGCAACCGGCGCCCGCCCGCGGACGCTGTCAACTGCCTGCTCTCGTTCTGCTACGGCCTGCTCACCAAGGAGATCATGGCCGCCTGCCTGGCGGTCGGCTTCGATCCGTATGTGGGGCTGTTCCACCGGCCGCGGTTTGGCCGTCCGGCGCTCGTGCTCGATCTGGCCGAGGAGTTCAGGCCCTTGCTGGCGGACTCCACCGTGCTCACAGTTGTGAACAACCGCGAGGTGGGCTCGACCGACTTCGTCGTCCGTGCGGGCGCCGTGGCGCTGACGGCTGCAGGCAGGAAGGCGGTCATCCGCGCGTGGGAGCGGCGCATGCGGACGGAACTCCGGCATCCGCTGTTCGGGTACAAGGTCAGCTACCGGCGAGCCGTCGAGCTGCAGGCACGCATTCTGGCCGCGCACCTGATCGGCGAGCTTGGCGACTACGAGCCGCTGGTCACCAGGTAGCGCGATGGCGCGTCGGCGTTACCTTGTCGCTTACGACATCCGCGAAGATCACAGATTGCGCAGCATCGCCTTCTGCATGGAAGGCTACGGCACACGGATTCAGTACTCGGTGTTCGTGTGTGACCTTTCCGATGAGGAGGCAGTTATCATGCGCAGTGACCTCGAAGCTCGAATGAAGCCGTCCGAGGACAGCGTCATGGTGATTGATCTCGGAAAGGCGGGGGACTCGACGCGATTCCTGTTCCTCGGCCATCATGAGAAGCTGCCGAGCTCAACCGCGGTCATCATCTGACGACGCGAGCGCTCCAGTGATGACTCAGCTGCCTGGGAGCGCTCGCGCGCTGGTCAGTGACCACGTTCGCACCTTGACAGCTCAATCGTGGAAAGCTATAGCAGGTGATACGCGGGACCGCTCGCATCGAGCTGCGTCTCCGCAGCTCAAGCGGCTCGAATTTCGCGAGCCGTGATCCGGCCGCTCAGCGGCCGGCTCCATTGCGGCGGACGTGAGCGCGAGAATCAGGATCAGATACAGCGCCGGGTGATCCGGCCGCTCAGCGGCCGGCTCCATTGCGGCCGTCTCGACACGCACTCGTTCTATGCGGCAGGCGAGGTGATCCGGCCGCTCAG
>JBOHCP010000809.1:0-2520 GCA_050698875.1 Streptosporangiaceae bacterium
CTCATCGCGCCAGCCGGGCAGGCTGCCGCGGATGCGCTGCGGGCGGTGGTGCTGCAGGTCGGCCGGCCGGTCCGGCCGATGCTCGCGGCGTCCGCTCCCACCGTCCGCGCCGCCATGGACCGGACCTCGCCGGCGGCGGTCGAGTGGAAGATCGACGGCATCCGGGTGCAGGTGCACCGCGACGGTCCCGTCGTCCGCGTCTTCACCAGGACGCTCGATGACATCACCCAGCGGGTCGCCGAGCTGGCGGCCGCCGGGCTCTGGCTAACCGCGACCACCGCGGTGGCGGACGGCGAAGCCGTGGCGCTGCGGCCAGACGGCCGGCCTCAGCCATTCCAGGTAACCTCGGCGCGCGCGGCCAGTCAGTCGGCCGCCACCGACTCGGTGCCGCTGACCCTCTTTCTTTTTGATCTGCTGCACCTGGACGGCGAGGATCTCGTCGAGGCGCCGGCCAGCGAGCGGTTCGCCCGGCTCGCCGCTGTTGCGCCCGCGCGGCTCGTGATCCCGCGGCTAGTCACCGCCGACGTGGCAGCGGCCGAGGAGTTCTTCGCTGCGGCGATCGGCCGTGGCCACGAGGGCGTGGTGATCAAGTCGCTCGACGCGCCGTACGGTGTCGGCCGGCGCGGCAGCGAGTGGATCAAGGTCAAGCCACGCCACACTCTCGACCTGCTCGTGCTGGGCGCCGAGTGGGGCCATGGCCGCCGTCAGGGCTGGCTGTCCAACCTGCATCTCGGCGCTCGGGACCCGGTGACCGGCGGCACCGTGATGCTCGGCAAGACCTTCAAGGGCCTGACCGACGCGCTCCTGCGCTGGCAGACCGAGAGACTCCTCGAGCTGGCCGATCCCCCGCAGGGCGATCTCGGGCCGAGCCGGCGCGAGGTGGTGCGAGTACGGCCGGAGCTGGTGGTGGAGATCGCGTTCGACGGTGTCCAGGCGAGCACCAGATACCCGGGCGGCGTGACGCTCAGGTTCGCGCGGGTGCTGCGGTACCGGCCAGACAAGAGTCCGGCCGAGGCGGACAGCATCGACTCCATCCGGGCCTTGTGGTCAGGCGACGAGCTGGACGCCGCGAATCGGCGTGACCAGGCCGGTGCAGAATGAGCTACGGCCGACGCTGACACGCGGGCTGGCCAGCATCACGCACGGAGGGAACCGGCGGTGCGCACGCTCTGGCTCGACGCGGATGGCGCCTGGCGCACTACTCTGCGCGGGCGGCAGGTCCTGACCGATCCGAGGATCAACAAGGGCACCGCCTTCACCGACACCGAGCGTGTCGCCCTGGGCCTCATCGGGCTGATCCCCGCCGGCCACCTGACGCTCAGCCAGCAGGCCGACCGGGTTTACGCCCAGTTCCTCCGCCAGTACAGCAACCTGGCTCGCAACGTGCTGCTCAATGAGCTGCACGATCGGAACCAGGTGCTCTACTACCGGCTGCTGGCCGACCACCTCAGCGAGATGCTCCCGGTGATCTACACCCCGACAGTAGGTGAGGCGATCGAGAACTACAGCCACGAGTACCGGCGCCCGCGCGGCGTGTACCTGTCGGTCGACCAGCCTGAGCTGATCGAGCGGTCGCTGCGGGCGCTCGGGCTGGGTGCCGACGACGTGGACCTGATCGTCGCCACCGACGCAGGCGCCATCCTCGGCATCGGTGACTGGGGAGTCGGCGGCATGGGCATCGCCGTCGGCAAGCTTGCCGTCTACACGGCCGCGGCCGGCATCCACCCCGGCCGGGCAGTGCCGGTGATGCTGGACGTCGGCACGGACCGGCAGAGCCTGCTCGACGATCCGCTGTACATGGGCAACCGCCACCCGCGGGTACCGGCAGCGCAGTACGACGAGTTCCTGGCAGCATTCGTGGCCGCAGCCAAGAACGTCTTCCCGCTAGCCCTGCTGCACTGGGAGGACATGACGCCGGCTCACGCGCGGCGGCTGCTGAACCGGTACCGCGAAGAGCTGCCCAGCTTCAACGACGACATCCAGGGCACCGGAGCCGTCAACCTGGCCGCGGTGCTCGCCGCCGTTCGGGCGACCGGCGTCAGCCTGGCCAGTCATCGCATCGTGATCCTCGGCGCGGGCACGGCCGGTACCGGCATCGCCGACCAGCTGACCGCCGCGCTCGTGGCCGGCGGCCTGGCCGCCGAGCGGGCACGGTCGATTTTCTGGACGGTCGACCGGTACGGGCTGCTCGAGGCCGGCGATGACCGTGTGTCTGCCGACCAGCTCCGGTACGCCCGCAGCCAGGCCGAGGTCGCTGACTGGCAGCGCGATCCCGCGCTCGGCGGCATCGGGCTCGCCGAGGTCGTGCGGCGCGTCCACCCGACGGTACTGATCGGCACGTCGGCGCGCGGCGGCGCGTTCACCGAGGACATCGTCAAGGACATGGCCGCCCACACCGACCGCCCCGTGATCCTGCCCATGTCCAACCCGACGGAACTGGCCGAGGCGCGGCCCGCCAGTCTCATAGAGTGGACCGGCGGCCGGGCGCTCGTCGCCACCGGAAGCCCGTTCCCGCCCGTG
>JBOHCP010000810.1:0-2496 GCA_050698875.1 Streptosporangiaceae bacterium
GCCTGGCGGAGCACGACGGCCCTGGCGACCTCGTCGCCGGCGTTGGCGACGGCGAGCAGCACCGGCGTCAGTCCGAACATCTCGCCGTAGCCGATCGTGCGCCGGTATACGCCGATGATGACGTCCTCGACCCGGCGCACGCCGAAGTGAGCTGGCACGGCTCGGCGCAGCTCGGTGTCCGGGCCGCGGCCGTCTTCGGCCCGCGCCGCCCACCACAGTGCGTCGGGGCCGAGGTCGCCGCCGCCGCCCCAGTCGCCGCTGATATGACCGAGCGCCACGAACCGGAATGACCGGCCGTCCGGCGCCATCCCGGCGCAGTTCGTGCCCTGGCCGCAGACGACCCCGATGCCCCAGTGACGCCCGGGCACCTCATCGTCCAGGCCGGCGCGCAGCACCGCGAACGTGTCGTTGACCACTGCGGCGGTCACCGACCAGCCCGCCGCTTCGATCGCGGCCGTCAGCTCGGCCTCCTCGTCCGGCAGGTCGGCTCCGGCCAGGCACGCGGAGGTGTGCGTGGCTAGGCACGCGGCGACGGGTGCGCCCGCGGTCAGGCCGACCTTCTCGGCGACCTCGTGCACCAGCGAGGTCAGCACGGCGAGCGCTGCGTCCCGACCGACTACCTGATGGTTGGATGCGCCGCCGCGGGCCGACGCGAGCAGGCTGCCGTCAGCAGCGACGAGGGCCACGTCGGTCTTGCTGCCGCCGCCGTCGATCGCGAGCACCGCGGCGAGCGGGGTCACTGACCGCCCGCCCACGGCAGGAGGGCGGCATTCTCCGCCAGCAGCCGGTCGGTCAGCCGCTGCGCCAGGTCGTACTGCCCGACGAGCGGGTGGGCGAGCAGCGCCCTGGCCACCCGGTCCCGGCCGCCCCGCAGCGCCGCGTCCACCGCGAGCTCCTCGTACGCCGACACGTGCGCGATGAGGCCTGCCAGCAGCGGGCTTACGGGCGCGATCAGCGCTGGGGTCGCGCCCTCGGCCCCGATCACCGCGGGCACCTCGATCACGGCGTCATCGGCGAGGAACGGCAGCGTTCCGCCATTGCGCAGGTTGACAACCTGGCGGTCGCGCGCGTCGGTGAGCAGCGAGGCCAGCAGCGCCACCGCGGCCTCGGAGTAGAAGGCGCCGCCGCGGTGGGTCAGCAGCTCCGGCTTGGTGTCCACCGCCGGATCCGCGTATATCGACAGCAGCTGCCGCTCGATCTCGGCGACCGCCTCCGCCCGGGTCGGCTGGCCGCGCTCGGACTCGACGACCGCGTCGTGCGCCCAGTAGTAACGCAGGTAATAGGACGGAACGGCGCCGATGGCCTCCGTCACCGCCCGTGGCAGCCCGGTGTGCAGGGCGATCTCCTCGCCATGCGCGGCGAGCAGCTCAGGCAGCCGGTCGATGCCGTCCACCACGGCGGCGCGCTCCCACGTCAGATGGTTCAGCCCCACGTGGTCGAGCGCGACCTGCTCCGGCTCGACGCCGAGCAGCGCCGCGAACGACCGCTGGTAGCCGATCGCGACGTTGCACAGGCCGATGGCGCGGTGGCCCGCGTCCAGCAGCGCCCGGGTCACGATGCCGACCGGGTTGGTGAAGTCGATGATCCAGGCCTCCGGCAGCGCCCGCGCGCGGACCCGCTCGGCCACCTCGAGCACGACCGGCACGGTGCGCAGCGCCTTGGCGAACCCGCCGGCCCCGGTGGTCTCCTGACCGATGCAGCCGAACTCCAGCGGCCACGTCTCGTCCCGGTGCCTCGTCGCCTGCCCGCCGACCCGCAGCTGCAGCAGGACCGCGGCGGCGCCGTCGACCGCCGCGTCCAGGTCAGCTGTCCAGGTCACCTTCGCCGGGTGTCCGTACCTGACCATGATCCGGGCGGCGAACGGGCCGACCACCGACAGCCGGCCCTCGTCGGGATCGACGAGCACGAGCTCGGTGACCTTGATGTCACCGGACAGCCGGGCGAGCCCGTCGACGAGCTCAGGGGTGTACGTGGAGCCACCGCCGACAACCGTGAGCTTCATTATCAGAACGCCTTCACTTCCACGCCAGACTGCGCCACGTGGCACGCAGCGTCGTGACCCGGGGCAAGCTCAACAAGTTGCGGGGTGACCTCGTGGCAGGTCGCTATGGCCAGCGGGCAGCGCCAGCGGAACCGGCAGCCAGGCGCCGGATTGATGACCTTGGGCGGCTCGCCGCGGTCGGTGGCCGCGCCGACGTTCAGCTCCGCCTTCGGGTCGGGCACCGCCGAGAGCAACAGCTGGGTGTAGGGATGCCGCGGGTTGCTGAGTACTTCCTCAGCCGGGCCTGTCTCCACGATGTGCCCGGCGTACATGACGATCAGCCGGTCGGAGACGTAGCGTGCGCTGGCGAGGTCGTGGGTGATGTAGAGGATGGAGACGCCTTCTTCGTCGCGCAGCCTCAGATCTCCGGAAGCGTGGGTACCTGACATGACCTGACCTGGTGTTTTCTGTACCGCAAATGCTGCGTAAAGTGTTTAATTCTGGTAGGATACTGG
>JBOHCP010000811.1:0-2489 GCA_050698875.1 Streptosporangiaceae bacterium
AAACCAGACCACGTCAAAGAGGAGTAACGGGCAGCATCGATCCGCAGCAGCGCGTATGTCGTAACCACCGCATCGATGCCAGAGACCAGCTGGGGAAGATCAGCGCCACGCCGTGCCATCGTCTCGGTTATCGCCGCGACCTTCAGGCCGGGCGCGAACCGCGCCGCCTCGCTCGTCCAGTTCGACACCACGCTCGTCGGCGCCACGATGAGGAACGGCGGTGCGTCCGGCTCGGCCTCGCGAGCATGGCAGATCAGCGCCAGCGCCTGCAGCGTCTTGCCCAGGCCCATGTCGTCGGCCAGGATGCCGCCGAGCCGGTTGGCCCACAGGAACGCCAGCCACTGGAATCCCGCCAGCTGGTACGGTCGCAGGTGCGCGGTCAGCATGGCCGGTGGCTGGGTCTCCCCGATCTCGGCGCGGCCAGTAAGCGACAGCAGGCCGTCGACCTGCCGCTGCCACGCCGCAGCCTGGCGCTCCACCAGGCCGAGCGCGGCCAGCTCTCCCCACAGGTCCGCCTGGAACCGGCTGATCCGCAGCTGACTACCAGGCCAGTCCGCCAGTGTCCGGGCTTCCTCGATGAGCCGTGCCAGCGCCTGCAGTTCCGGCTTGTCAAGTGAGAAGTAGGCGCCGTCGTCGAGCAGCAGGTGCGAGTCCCCGCGGCTCAGGGCCATGAACACGGCCGCGAACGGGACGTCCTGACCGTCCACCGCGATGGTCACGCCGAGGTCGAACCAGTCGTGCTCGCCGGCGATCTCGTCGGTCGACACGCCGATCCGGACCGAGTCGCTGGCCTCGCGGTAGTCCGCCGGCTCGCCGCTGATCTCGATGTCCAGGCCGGGCTGGCCCGATAGCAGCGGCAGCAGCTCGGTGCTAAAGCGCATTGTGTCGAGGCCGGTCAGGCGCGCAGTCGGCCCGATCCGGGCCCGGCCGCCAACGTCCGCACCGAGTACGTCGCCGGCGTCTGCAAGGCCCGCGTCCGCGAGCCCGAACCGCTCCAGCTGGGCCCCCATGCTCTCGAGAATGGCGCGCTCGGCGGTCGCGTCCCGGTAGCCGGCATCAGCCGACGCGCTGGCGGCTTCCAGCGGCGTCCGCAGCCGTGACTCGGCGACCTGATAGAGCCACGCGAAGCTGACGTCGACGGTGTGACCAGGTCCGTAATCGGCGGCCAGCATGAGGGTTGGCTCGGAGATGACGGGCGGCGTGAATGACCGGTCGGATGAGATCACCGTGGCCGCCTGCCGCAGCCGCGGGTAGTACTCCCCGCGGAACCTGTCCTTCTCCTCGGCCGGCACGGTCAGCTGCGCGCCGGCGAGGACGAGGTCCTGCAGCTCTCGGGCCGTGCGCCTGCCGAACCGGGCCAGGCCGAACCGCCAGTCGGAGGCGGTCGCGTTGCGCTCGACATCTACCCGGTCGGCGTAGACGACACCATGCCCCGTCGACCCCACAAACCGCACCGGCACGATATCCCCGGTCGCGCCGTTCACCCGGATCACCGGCCTGATCAGCAAGTCACCCGGCCGCTCCGCGCCGGTCACGTCCAGGCAGACCTCGGCGGTGCCGCACTCAGGTAGGCGACCAAGCGTGCGCGGGTAGATCAGCGGCAGCCCGATCGCGGCGGCTTCCTCCAGCAGTGGCCACAGGTGCCGGGACTCAAACCTGGCCAGGTCGATGTAGCGCTGGTCGCTCCCGTAGGCCCCATCCCCGGATAGGTAGGTCGAGTACAGTTCCTTCAGCAGTCGGATGTGCTCCGGGTCATAGCCGCCGTAATGTTGGATCAAGTCGAGCTTGCTCCAGCCGAGCTGCCCGGCCACCCAGGTGCCGTTCTTGCCTGGTTGCACGAGTCGCGCGTCGAGGACGAACGTGGGCGGCCGCGGGTCCCTACCCTCCGTCGGCCGACGGGCCGCCCTGACGTTCCGGAGCGACACCTCGACCGCGAGCATTGGCCGCCCAGCGACGCCGGAACTACCGGCGTTCCCTCCCGGGAGCAGCGCGGCAAGAGAGCGCTCCCACGCAGGCGACGACCTTGCCGTGATGTCCTGGCCGCACGCCTCCGCGGCGGCCAGTGTCAGCGTCGCCGCGTGCTCGCAGTTTGCCCCGCGCCAGCACGTGCAGCAGCTCTCGCCGAACCGCAGCAGCCGGCCAGGGGTCAGGTGGATGGTCGTCTCGAAGAAGCCGTCGCTGGCCTGCAGATATCCCTGCAGCGCACTGTCGGCGGGCCGCCAAATCACCTGCCCGCCGACGCGCTCGGCCAGGGCACGGTGCGCTGCTGCCCAGGCCTCGGGGCCGACGGCAGAGTGAACCGAGCCAAGATCGATGTCGGCGGGGAGCACTGTCTTCATGCCGAGGACCGTAGCGGCAGGAACCGACACTTCCGCGGCGCACACGCCGGCCGGGGTGCACGACAGCTTTGTTGGAGATGATCTTGCCCGAGCCTGGTGACCTTCGGGTCTGAGTCGCGGTGTCTGTCAGATGGCTGCCCGAAGCCCGGC
>JBOHCP010000812.1:0-2484 GCA_050698875.1 Streptosporangiaceae bacterium
GGCCGGGCCAGCGCTGGCCCAGTTCAGCTGATCCTCCAGAGCGGGGCTCAGCCCGGTAGCGAGCAGCCTGCTGATCTCGCCGCGCACGGCCGGGTCGAACGCCGTCCGCACCAAGCCGGCGATGTCGGCGGACCTGGCGCGGCCCAGCACCGTGACGCCGCACGAGGCCAGTGCCGATTCCAGGCCGGACAGCGACTGGCCGGTCTCCGTGACGGCCTCGGCGATGCACCGGGGCTGAACCGGGGACGCTGCCGGGTCGAAGGTGATGCTGACCCAGGTGTTCACATCGGCGGACGCCGCAGGCGCGGCGGCTACCACCTGGTCGATGATCTCCAGCGCCCCGCGCGGCGCGGAGATGTCGATGGCCGCAGCGACCTGGCTGCTGAGCGTGAGCCCCGGGTCGGGCGCGGTATCCACGGTGACCGTGACCCAGCGCAACGATGGGATGTAGCCGAGCGAGGCCAGCCACGCTGCCCAGTTCGCCACCCACTGGTCGGCGTCACCGGGGTCAGCCAGCCACGTCGATGTCGGTACCACCCGCACGGTGGCGGTCAGGAATCCGGTGCGGCGGTCGCGGACCAGCCCGTACCGGCCCCCGCAGCCGTCCTCGGCGGACAGCAGCTCAGTGGCGGCCAGAGTTCCGGGCAGCTGCAGTTCGCCCGCGTGGCAGAGCACGACCTCGGCCCGGTAGGTGGTGCGGCCAGCCCGGGCACCATGCCACCACCGCAGCCGCTGCACGGCGACCTGGGCGAGCGGCACGCCGCCGATCCTGATCAGGCCAGCCACCCCGGCCAGCACAATCGGCGGCGCCACGTACAGCAGCGCCCGGAACGAGACGGCCGCCGCGACTAGAAGGGCCAGAACGCAGCCCAGCATCGTGAACGTGGCGGCCGGGCCGAGGCCCAGCAGCCCGATGCTGCGGCTGCGCCGCCATCCGCCGTACGTGCGTGCTGGCATCGGGCCGGGGATCATTCGGCATCTCCCGGCTCCATCGCACCGGACGCCAGGCGCGTACCGCGGGAAGCTGCCTGTGCCCCAGCACCTGCGGCCGCGGCTGCCGGCCCAGCTGCGGCTGCGCCGCCAGCGGCGGCGGCACCTCCGCCAGCACCGGCGAATCCAGCTGGACCGCCAGCCGCGGCCGCTCTGGCGCTGGTGCTGGCCGCGCCGCTCGGGACGGCACCGGCAGAAGCGTTCCCCGTTCCCGCATTGAAGTTCATGCCGCCGTCCGTGGGCGCGCTGGCTGACGGACTGCTGCTTCCGGGGCCGTTGCCGCCCGGCCCGGCCGGAGGGCCACCGGGCGGGCCGGCTCCGCCGCCTGTGGGCGGCTGCCCCAGCCGTGAGCTGAGGTAGGACGCCTGGTCCTGTGCTGCCGACGCGGCGCCACCAGGGGATGAGCGCATGGCTCCGACTGCGACCGCGCCCATCGCAGCGGATCCGAGGATCTGCCCGCCGCCCCCGCCTCCGGCGATGGAGCCGGTGGTCCAGGTGAAGAACTTCATCAGGGCCGGCAGCATGACCACCGACAGCGCGAGCATCGCGAAGCCCATCAGGGCGGTCCGCGGGCTGCCGCCAGACCCGATCATGGTGAACGCTGCCGCGTAGACCGCCGCGGCGGCGGGCTTGTAGCAGATCAGGGCGAGCATCCAGGCGCTGACCTTGCGCACCCAGGTCCGGGTCATCGGGGCGATCGAGCCGGCCGCGGCGAGCGGCAGTGCCCCGGCAAGGATGATTAGCGCGGCCTGGCGGAACAGCATCAGCACTGCTTGCACGAGCGCGAAGATGATCGCGATCACGCCGAAGATCAGTACGACGGCTGGTGCGGCGCCCCCGCCCAGGTCCAGGACGTCCTCCAGGCGCTGGGTGAAGTGCCCGCCTGTCGAGGCTTGCAGCACCCACGACGACCACGCGTCGCCGGCTTTGAGCAGCAGGGCGGCGATCGTCGCCCCCAGTGCCGTCGCCGCGGCCAGGGTGAGCAGGCCGCCGCCCAGGTCCAGCAGCGGGTTTGCCCTCCGGGTGATCGCCATCCGCAGCCCGGCGGCGATTACTCCGCCTACTGCGACCGCGGCGGTGATCGGCAGCAGCCACTGCTGGATGTGGCTGACGGCTGGCTCGGTCGACAGGTTCGGCGAGGGAATCTGCACCCACCACGTTGCCGTGTTCTCGACGATCCACTTGATGCCGTCGGTGATGGCCTGGGCGATGCCGCCGAGGATGTCGCTGGTCGCGCCGGCGACTGCCGACTTCACGACGGTGCTGAGAACGAGGCAGGCAGGCTCAACCAGAGTGTTGCAGGACATGGGGTTACCTCGCGTCCGGGAAGGTCGTGTAACCGGTCAGGGATGATGCCGTCGTGGCCGAGCTGGCCCAGTTCCCATCGGGAGGCGCCACCACGCGCCAGTCACCGCGCAGCCAGATCACCTCGATGCGGGTGACCGTCAGCACGGCGGCGCCGGCGACGCCGGGGCCCTCGGTGACAATGTCGAC
>JBOHCP010000813.1:0-2477 GCA_050698875.1 Streptosporangiaceae bacterium
CGCCCTCATCGCCCTGGCCATGCTCACCCTCGGCGGTATCCGGCCCGCCCTCCCCGGAAGATGATCACCGAACCACCCACGGAACCGGCAGGAGGGCCAACAATGTACGCTTTTCCAGCCCCGCGTCGCGGCGATTTAACGCTTTAGCTCCGGCCGTCCGCCGCGCGGTAACTTGCGAGCATCGGCAAGAGGTCCGCATCCGCACCGCCAGGCGGGCGCCATGGCAAAGCCCACCAGCCGTCAAAGTCGACACCGGGGTAACCGCGGCAGCGAGTGTTTGGCCGTTGGGGCTGAAGGCCACGCCATAGATGTAGCCGGTCGGCCCACTCAGCGGTGCGCCCACACGCACCGGCCGCCTCGGATTCGTCACGTTCCACAGCCGCACTGTCTTGTCCGCGCTGCCCCCGGTCAGCGGGCCGCCGAGCGGCACGGGATGCGCGAGGCTGGCAAGGTTCCACAACCGCACCGTGTTGTCTGCGCTGCCCGCAGCCAGAAGGCTGCCGCTGGGCGAGAACGCCACGGACTCGATGTATCCGTCGGCGCCGGTGAGCGGCTGGCCAAATGACACCGGGTGAGGTGGGAACCGCACCGAGCCTCGCAGCTGCAAGACGAGGCGGGCGAGGTGACCGAGACATTCACCCTGATCACCACGCTGCTCGATCCCGGCCAGGCGCCCGCGCGCGAGCTGGCTGACCTGTACCACGCCCGCTGGGAGATCGAGACAGCCCTCGGCGCGTTCAAGACCGGGATGAAAGGAGCCGGGATCGTGCTGCGGTCCAGGGCCCCCGACGGGGCAGAGCAGGAGATCTGGGCGCTGCTGTGCGCCTATCACGCCATCCGGGACCTGATCTGCGCCGCCGCCGCGCTCACCGGCACCGGCCCGTTAAGGATCTCCTTCACCAGCGCGATCGATGTCGTGCGCGGCCCGGTCGGGGACCCGGGCGGTTTTTCCCCCTGACCACATCGCCCGGCTCGCCGCCGCGTCGCTGCTGGTCATCGCCTCGGTCACCAGCCCGGAACGGCCTGGCCGGTCCAACCCCCGCACCGCCAGGCGAAGCCACCGCTACCCCGCCAGGCCAGCCGACCCCGCCAGGCGGCCAAAGCCACGCGGGCCGCTAACCCTGGTCATGCTGCCACTGCCGCCCCCGGACGATCCTTAAGTTGTAGGTATTGTTGCGCCATGAGCGCGGAAAGGATTCGTTATAGGTAGAAAACGATTCGCTTGATGCGGTGCTGTGCAGGAGATGGAGGTTTTGTGGCCCTCCGGCGTCGCCCTGCGGGGGGAGGCGTCAAATCACCTCAGGCGGCATTAGCTGAAGACTGTTGTCGTGAGCGCTGGGGAAAAGGCGGCGTAAGAGCCGTCAGATGGGGATCAGGAAGACGAACGCAAGTGAACCGCTGATGACGTGCCGAGATTTAGGAAACGACATCGAAACCGGGGTGTCAATGCGGCTCCGGGATGAGCCTGGCGGGAGCCCGTGTACTGGCCTGGCGGTGTCCGGCATGGAGGCGGCGTGATCCTGGTCTGCGGCTGCTGCACGGAACATGGGAAGGCATGCGCCGATACGGCGCCGGGTGCCCGTCAGGGCGGCGGCGCGAGAGGGAGAGCGCTGAGCGGCTGAAACCGGGAGGCGCGGAGTACCGTCGCGGCGCATGCCGGCGGACCGGCCCGTAGTAGTGATGAAACTCCTGTGACGAAACTTGGGGACCTTAGCCAGGCGCGCGGCAGCGCCGGCGGAGCCGGCTGTTCGGCTCGCCGGTGACGTGCTGGGCGGGTCAGGCGGCCTGGTTCAGGGTCGCGTCCTGTGGCGGGGTATCCGGGCCTGGCGGAGGGCTGTCGTCATCGGGCGGCGTGAGGGTTACCTGGTAGCCGAGCCGGGTGAGGGCCTGCTGGTAGCGGGCCGCGATGTGGTCACGGTTGCGCCGGTCGCGATGGTCGTAGTAGTCCTCGCCTTTCTCTGCGTAGACCTCGCCGCTGGCCATCACTGCCCAGGCGATGCACAGCAGGGTTCGGGCGACGGCGACTGCTGCTTTCTTCTCGTTACCCCGGCCGAACCGGCGGGCCAGCCGCCGTAGCCGCGCGCCGGGCCGGGTGCGGGTGCGGGCGGTGGCCCACGCCGACTCGGTCATCGCGGCCTTGAGGTGCTTGTTGCCCTTGCGGGTGCCTGCCCTCATGCGCTTTCCGGCGGACTCGCGGTTGCCCGGCGCCAGCCCGCACCAGGCGGCCAGCTGGGCGGGGGAGGGGAAGCGCGACATGTCGCCGCCGGTCTCGGCCACGATGACCTCGGCGGTGCGCTGCCCGATGCCGGGGATGGTCTGCAGCCGGGTGATCAGCGCGGCGAACGGCGCGGCGGCCTCGGCGACCATGACGTCCAGCCCTGTTATCTGCGCGGTGAGGTGATCGTAGGCGTCCAGGTGCAGCCGGCACATCTGCCCGTGGGAGGCGGTGAACCGGCCGTCGCAGGCCAGCGCCAGCT
>JBOHCP010000814.1:0-2477 GCA_050698875.1 Streptosporangiaceae bacterium
GGGCGCCCGCAGCGTCTCCGGGATCGCTAGAGAGCAACCCCCGGAGGCGTCTGACGATTAACGAACATCGCGAGCACCTCCTGCCTGATGCAGAGGACATATCTTGCCGCGGCGCGCTCACTGTAGGCCTGCACGCCGAGATGCGGCAACGCTTTTGCCCGTGGCCAAGATCGTCACGTGCTCGGCGGTCACGTCAGGTTGCGACCGGGCAGGTTCGGCCCGGTGCCGCTGTGCGTCCGGTGCGCCTCGTCGGTGCGCAATATGCGCCCCCCGGATGGAAGAGGGCCGGGATCCAGGACGGGTACGATCGCCTCGCACGGCACAGGACGGAGGCCCTGAGCTCATGGCAATCCCGCTCTCGGATTACGTACCTCCCGAGTTCGACCTTTACGAATTCGACGACGAGCCGCCGTCACCTGGGACTCCGGCGCGCCGCTGGTTCAGTCACTGGAACGGCCCGGTCGGCGCGCCCGCGCAGGAAGTCAGGCTCGGCTGGTCCGCCGGCGACGCCACCGTCCTGGTCGGTACTCAGGGGCAGTTGCAGCATGAACCGTGGGCGCGCCTGGGCGCCGCGCACCTGGCGCTCGGCGGAGACGAGCTGCCGCTGCCGGGCCGGCTAGCGTCGGCTACCGCGACGCAGCGGGAGCTCCAGCGGATCATGTCGTCGGACGAGCTGTGGTCGCAGGCTCCAGCCATGGTGGCGGGCGGGCCGGCCAGCCAGGCAGCGGTACTGGCTGGCTACGCCGTTGCTTGGTGCCGGGTGGGCGAGGGCGCGGCGTTCGTCGCGGCTGTCAGCATCTCTCCCGACAAGTTCAGGCTGCGGAAGGTCCGGGACTGGACAGCGTACGACCACGATGCGACGCGGCGTTTTCCGCTAAGCGACTTGAAAAGGTCAGGAGTCTGACGGCCGCCTACCGAGGGGGTCGGCCCGGTTGTAGCGGGCAGAGCGGACTGCGGCATGAGCGCGCTATTTCGTGAAGACCCGCGATCGCTCTTGGCCCGTGGCAAGATCGAGCGTCACATCCCAGCCCGACCAAGTCGATGCTCGGCACACGTCGCCCTCCAAACGTGCGACCGTCCACGCATCCTGCGAGTAGATCGCTGGCGTCACCCGCCACACTTCGGTCCCATCGTTGCGGATGCGAGCCAGGTTTCCACGATCTGGTGCCGCATCCATGTAGTCCGTGAGGACGATTTGATCGTCGCTCTGAGGTACCGCGAGAACCACGGGATAGTTCACGGGCACACCGTAGTGGATCAGCGGTCGCGTCCCGCGCGCTCGTCGGCAACGCGCCCGCGCAGCGGCAGATCCGTGCGATCGCTCGGCGAGGGCTCGCGTCTGCCATTGCGAACCTCGTGGACCACGCAACCGCGATCTGCGCGGGCGACAGACGGGATGCGCGCGCCCAGCCGCATGCCTAACCTGAGCCGGTGAAGGCGGCCAGCTCTGCGCATCGCGACGCTCACAGAAAAAGGTCGTAATCCTTTGCTGATCCTCGCGCGTCATATGCATGTGAGATGCGCGCGGGCAGAATATTCGATCCTGACCCGGCCCCGTTCATTAGGCGAAGTAGGCTCGGTGAGTCAAACCAGCGCTGTATGGCATACGAATGTGGGCATGAGGCTGCGCATCCCGTCCGGCCTGATCTCTATCACCCTCCTGATGGCCTGCTTAGGCGGGTGTGGCAGTAGTGCACCGGCGTACTGCCAATCGCTGGAACATTCGACATCGCTCGGTGAGCTAAAAGGCGCTCTTATAGACCTGGCCACATCAGCCACTGAGGACAAGGGACGATCGACGATCCGCAGCGCAGCCGGTGATCTTAAGAATATCGGCGACGATGCTCCTTCGCCGATTCGAACAGATTTTGCGAATGCAGCGTCAGCGCTGGACTCTCTTGCAAGGAACGGCATCTCCAACGCTGCAGCGGTGAGAGCTGTCAATGACTCTTTGACTAGCCTTGGAAGTGAGGTTGAATCGCAGTGTCACTTCCCGCTAAGCTGACATATATCGCGATGGTTGCCAGCCTCTTAACACTCGCCAGTCTAGTTCCGGCATCTCCGGCTCGGGCGGTCCCCGCACCGGGACTGTGTGCCATGGACACATCTCGCGGAGCGGTCCCAGGCAATTTTCCGATCGATGCCTGCATCAATAACAGTGAAATAGTCCTGCGCGACACATTGCCCGTGCCCTTGAATCTCAGTCTTATGGGCAGTTCTGGTAAGACTGTCGATATACCCACAGACCTGGGCGTCGCCGCAGATCTGACTAGGTTTGCGTATCATAACTCACTCTTAATGCTTCCAGGCGACATAATGAGGCTTATTCATAAGGCTAGTAATAATTGCTGAAGAAGAATAGCCCGGTGACGGCTTTGAGCATCTCGCCGTATTTGCTGATCGGGCACCGGTAGCGGCCGCCTTCCTCGGACAGCATCCGCCAGGTTTTCAGGTGGGCGTTCGCGCGCTCGATGGCG
>JBOHCP010000815.1:0-2473 GCA_050698875.1 Streptosporangiaceae bacterium
TCCCTCGGGCAGGAAGAGCGGGCAGGCTGTGCCTGCCCCCGCCCCGGCGCGCGGCGCACCAGAACACCCCCGCGCGCATCCACAACTCCCACTATCGAGGTCTCTACGGTTCGAGGGGATTGACAGCGGCGCAGTTCCTCGACGCTGCGGCGGAATGGAGCACGGGCGGCGAGTGCGGTGTTGACGAACGGGAGGACCACGACGGGCATGCCCAGGCCGGTGGTCTCGGCCAGGTTGCCCAGGGCGTAGGTGTCGCTGATGCCCTGCGCCCACTTGCAGATTGTGTTGTAGGTGGCCGGGGCGACGATGAGGGCGTCGGACGGCCGCGATCTAGGCTCGCCTGGCGTGCGGTACTGGCTGCGCACCGGAGCGCCCGTCTGGATGGCCTCGATGGCCGGTACGTCGATGAAGGCGAGCGCGGCGGGCGTGGCGATGACCTGGACTGTCCAGCCTCGTCCTTGCGCCAGCTTGATGAGCGGGCCTACTTCGGAGGCGGGGCCTGCGCCGCACACAATGACCGCCAGCAGACGGGGGCGCGGTGTCACTCGGTGACCCCGACACAGCGGGCGAAGTCCTCAGCATGCCGCTGGGCCGGCGCAATACTGCGACCCGATCCGCCGGAAGGACAGGCCATCACCACTCAGCCACGCAGGCTCACCGCCCTCGCGGTCGCCTACAGGTTCGACTGCGAGGATGGCGGGGCTGCCCGCCAGATGTACCGGAAACGGACAGCTTACGCGCGAGCAGTGTGACAAAGTCGGGGGCCTCCGCTGCGGCTGCGGAGGGTCACCCGCGCCCGCCCGCGACAGCTTAACTGCATGTATGACATGCGCTGTGTATCATCGTGGCTATGAGCAGCGCCCTGCAGGTACGAGACCTTCCTGACGAAGTGACCGCCACGCTGAAAGCGCGGGCCGCCCGCGCTCGCATGTCGCTGTCCGCCTACGTGGCAGCACGGCTGACAGAACTCGCCGCCAGTCCCACCAGCGAGGAAGTCATCAGCCGGATCGTGTCCCGCCCGACCGGCTCCGACGGCGCTGCCACCGAGGACATCGTCGCGCTGATACGCCGGGACCGTGAGGGTCGTTGACGCCTCCGCCCTGGTCACGCTGATCGCGGGCAGAAGCCAGGAAACCCGGGACGAGCTCGGCCGCAGGCTGTCCGGGCACGAACTGCACGTGCCCGAGCACGGCGGCGCCGAGGTGCTCAGCGCTATCCGGGGTCTGCGGCTCGGCGGCTCGATCAGCGAGTCCATCGCGGTGCAGGCGCTGGCCGATTACGCGATGATGCCGTTGCGCCGCCACCCGCCGGTGCCGTTCATTGCGCGCGCTTGGGAACTCCGGCATGCCATGACCGCCTACGATGCGCTGTACGCCGCCCTGGCAGAAACCCTCGGCTGCCCACTGGTGACCTGCGACAGGAAACTGCGTACCGGCGGGCACCGGGCCGAAGTCATCGTCGTGGACGCACGCACGGCCTGACCACGCCAGCCTCGGCCGCGCGTACGTGGGGCCACGCTGGGCCCGCGTCGAGGGCGCCGCCTGTTTCTCCTGCCCACCCCCGCTCTCCACGGCCACCGGCCAGCAGGGTCCGGGAGGGGAGCCGTTGGTGGCCATCAAGTGCACCGAGGGCGCGTGTGACCGTACCGGGCCTTCCAGGAGCCACTGCCGACCGTACGATCGGCAGGTTGACGGAAGTCGGACAGATGCGGTGATCCGACAACGAGATCGTGCCTAGTACGCGGTCGGTAGCTAAAGCGGACAGCCCCCAGACAGCCGGGCGTGACCGCCGGCCCGGCGTTGCCGTGCTCGGCGCTGGCCCGCTGCCTCCACCTGCGCGGTGCGGCCCCGCCTCCGGCTCTGCACCCTGCCGCAGCGCGGGTCCGCGACATGAGCCCGAGCACAGTTCCGGACGTGAGGCCGCGTCAGGTTGGGCCGGCCTGCGGCAGGTAACGGGCGGCGTCCTGGTGGTTCTTGCCGCCGGCTGCGACGGCGGGGTCCCAGCAGGTGCCGTGGACCACGATGGAGTAAATCCAGCGCAGCAGCGCGGCGGCGCAGGCCACGCCCTGCCGCCGTCGCGGGCATCGCTATCGGCGGCGGCCCGGTCGGCAGCCGCGGTCATGGCCTGGTACTTCGCGGCCATGACTTCGTTGTGGATCAGCATCGGCCAGACTGCGCGCCACGCGGTCAGCCGCAGGCTCGGCCCGCCGCGCCGGGAGATGTGAGCCTCGCCGTCGAACGCCCCCGAGGCGTTATCAGAGGGGGACATCCCGGCGTGCTTAACCAGCGATGAGGACGTGTCGTACCGGCTGGGGTCGCCGGTCTCGGCCAGGATCGTCGCCGACGCTTCTCGCGCCGTAACTGGTCAGGTGCCGGACGTTGGCCGGCCGGCGATCAGGTCGGCGCGGGCATCCAGGGATGGCCTTCGGTGAGCATGACGAGGGCGTCGAAGAAGCAGGTGCCGTGCTTGGCAG
>JBOHCP010000816.1:0-2435 GCA_050698875.1 Streptosporangiaceae bacterium
GGTGCGGGATGCCGCAGGCGAAGTCGACCACCTCGAGGCCGCGCGCCACCTCGCCCGCCGCGTCCGATGCCACCTTGCCGTGCTCCGCGGTGATCAGCGCTGCCAGCTCGCCCTGCCGGGACCGCACAAGCTCCCGGAACGCGAACATCACCGCGGCCCGGCGGACCAGCGACGTTTCCCGCCAGCCCGGCAGCGCCGCGCTCGCCGCCGCTACCGCGGCGTCGACCTCGGCCTTGCCCGCATAGTCCACGGTGCCGCTTACCCGGCCGGTCGCCGGGTTATAGATGTCGCCGCTCCTCGCTGCCTCCCCCGTCCACGGCTTGCCGTTGATCCAGTGCGTACGGTGCGCCATGCTGCCCGCCTCCCGGGTAGTCTCCCCTGCCAGTGTGTCGCCAGAGTGCGGGAGAGCCAAGTGCGGGTCCCGGGCAGGTGGGGAACGAGGCCGCTCCCCACCCTGCCCAGGCGCGCCGCGCAGTCGCCCGTACGCGGGGCGGTTGGCATAATGCGATCCGTGCTGATCGGTGTCGGCCTCGACGCGCGGCTCGGCCTGTCGTTCGGCCAGCTGCGCGAGATGGCGCAGGAAGCCAGGCGGCTGAGGTTCGACAGCCTGTGGACGCCGTCCGGTGATGAGCTCAACAGACATGGGCCGGCGTAGCCGAGTCGGCGGCAGGGCCGGTTGCAGTCGTGGCACCACTGGTCTTGGTAGCGCTGGTCGCAGTCGTCGCACCGGTAGATGCTGGCCTGTCGGCGGTCAGCCCGGCTGGCGGTGCCCGGGGGGCGGCCGGGCTGGGCTGGCGGCCGCGGTAGGCGGCCTGCCGGCAGGCTTGGGAGCAGTAGCGCTGGCGGCGGACCCGGCGGAATGGGCGGCCGCAGGCCGGGCACTGTGATGTCGTCACGTCATCGTCACACGGCGGGACCATGACGCCGCCTCGGCAGGGCCGGCCGGGACTGCGGGCTTGCCGCGGGCGGCGGCCTTGCTGGTGGTCAGCGTCAGCAGCTGCGCGGTGAGGGCCTGGATGTGGCGCTGGGTCGCGGCCGGGTTCAGGGCGGCCCAGGTGTCGTCCATGATGGCCTTGTCCTCGGCGCAGACGCCCAGCCCGGCGGTGCGGCGTGGCCGGCTTGTCGTACCTCCTGGTGACCTTCGCACCGTCGCGGACCTTGGCGATGGGCTTCTGCCGGGGCAGGAAGTAGTTAGTGATCTGCGACGGCGCCAGCCAGATCTGGTTCAGCAGGTGGCCGACCAGGACCGGTCTCCGCGAACCCCGATGTCGTGGAACTCGTGCCGCTCCTCGCCGCGGACCGATGCGTGGACCGTGAGCCCGGCGTCGTGCAGCTGCTGGCGGGCCAGCGGAAGCCGGCTCTCCGGTTGCCCCGTCTCGCCGATGCTGGCGAGCTGGCCGAGCAGCTCTGCCTTGAGAGGCCCGCTCGCGCGGGCGCGCCGACCAGCGAGGAGTTGTTTCCCGACTCGGGCTCCGCTATCGAGAACGTCGACACGCTTGCTACGTACGTAGCAAGCAAGCTACACTCGTGTTATGAACGCGATCCCTGCACGTGACCTCCGCAACCATACGGCCGAGATCCTTCGCCGCGTAGAGGCGGGCGAGGAGATCGAGGTCCTCCGGGATAACCGCCCAGTGGCGAAGATCATCCCGTTGCCCTGGCGCCGCCGCTGGCTGCCCGCGCCAGAGATCGTCCGTGAACTCGCCAGCCTCGGCCCGGATACGACTGGCCTGGCCGAGGAGCTGAGGGAGACTCTCACGGACACGACCGACGACCTGCCATGATGACGACTCGGCGAGCACTGGCCGATACTTCCATTTTCATTGGCCTTGAAGCGGAAAGGTTCGATGCCGGCAACTTCGCTGACTTCGAATGGGGAATCTCGGCGGTCACCCTTGGCGAGCTGCGGCTCGGCGTGCTGCAGGCCAAGGATCCCGAGGCCTCATCTCGAAGGCTCTCGACATATCAGCTGGCACGGCGCTTCGAAGCCCTGACGATCGATGAAGCAGTCTCCGACGCGTGGGCGCTGCTGGTATCACGGCTTCGCGCGGTCGGCCTGAAAATGCCGATCAACGACAGCTGGATCGCCGCGACGGCGATCGCTCACGATATCCCGCTCGTGACCCAGGACGCCGACTACGACGACCTGCCCGACGTCGAGGTCATCACGATCTGACACCAGGGCCGGCGGCCCACGAACCGTGGCATTCACGCACGGAGACTACGCGCAGGCACGCCAGCACAGCCGCCCGGAACGGATGCGGCCAGGCCGGGTCAGGTTGGTCAGCACGGACCGGCGGCCGCCGATGCGCGCCGGGTCTCAGCGCTTGCCGGGCAGTTCGCCTAGATGATCAATTCCAAGGGTCAGTGGTCATAGGCGAGGAGCGAGCGTTTGACGGGCTGGCCGGTTCGGTCGTTGTGCCAGATGGCTGCGG
>JBOHCP010000817.1:0-2429 GCA_050698875.1 Streptosporangiaceae bacterium
CGCTACGGGGTGGGCCGTGCAGCCCCTTCCGGGCCCGGCGGATCACGCCGCCGGCGGATCACGTCGTGGCAGAGCCCGGGGTGCGAGACGCCGGGGTGCAGCTTCGGCTGGCGTGAACTGTGGAACAGATGTTCGAGCGCGACCTCGCCGGAAAACCTAGTCAGCGCAGCAATGCCTCTTGCCGACTGCAAAGGCCTGGTCAAGAATCAGAGGAAGGGGCCGGCTCGTTATAAGCGGCCCGTGACTTACGGTGACCCGGCCGGAGGTGGCGCTGTGGCCTTGTCGATGGAAGAGCAGCGCATCCTGGACGAGATGGAGCGCAAGCTCGCAGCCGATGACCCGCATCTCGCGTCGCGCTTTAACAAGTTCGGGCAGCAGCGACTGCCCGGCAGGCTCACGTCTGCCCGCGCCCGCACGATCAGCTGTCTGGTCGCGCTCGCGCTGATCGCCGCCGTCACGATCATGATGTTCGTGCTGAGTCCGTACGGTCGGCACTCGCCTTCGCCGCACCCCAAAGTCACCGCAGGCTCGGTCGCCCGACCGGGCTCAGCAACGACGGCGTTCGACCACTAGCGGGGTCGCGCACCGCAGAACGCTCAGGACTCGCGCCACAACTGGAGCAGGTACTGCTCCATGCCTTCTAGCTGCTTGCGCGCCTGCTGGAACTCGTCGCTGAGCGGGTCGGCGAAGCGCTGGTACAGCTCGCCGTAACTCTTCACCGCCGCGGTCCGGTTCCGCGTGTACAGGCGCACGCCGTAGTCACCGACACCGCCAGACAGCCGCAGCGCGTCCACGGCTCGGCCAGCCGCGCCCATGTCGACGCTGAGGTGGCCGCGCAGGTAGAGCACGCACTTAGCCTCATCCTCGTACCCGTCGCTGAACGGCGGGGGAGCGTCGTCCCATTCCTCGACGGTAAGCTGCACGCCGAGGTTCTCCTGCGCGCACGACACGATCATCTGGTCCCGGCTGGTGCTGATCAGCGCGTCAACTGACTGGGCTGGCCCAGCCGGCCCGTCGAGCACCGCGCCCGGATCGTGAATCCGGAACATGAGCCGATCCGGGAAGACCGGCACCTCGAGCCGAAGCAGCCTGCGGCTCACGTTGCCCCCCTCTGAGCAAACTGGGCAGGTCCCTGCCAAGGACGTCCTGACCTACAGGATGCTCCGAACTAGGCCCAAGTGCGGCCCCAATTCCCCAGAAAGACTCCATCGGCGCGACATATCGCAGCGGAAGTCTCGTTCGCTAAGCTCAGGCCGTGGCACCGGAAGCTCCCGCCATTACCCATCGCCTGGTTCAGGCCGGCTCGCTGACCATGCATATCGCCGAGGCTGGGCGCGGCCCGCTGGTGCTGCTGCTGCACGGCTTCCCGGAGAGCTGGTACTCCTGGCGGCATCAGCTGACCGCCCTGGCTGTGGCCGGCTACCACGCGGTCGCACCCGACCAGCGCGGGTACTGCCAGACGGGCGCGCCCGCCAGCGTGGCGGAGTACACGATCCTGCATCTGACCGGCGACGTCATCGCGCTCATGGATGCCCTCGGCGCCGACCAGGCCGTTGTCGCCGGGCACGACTGGGGCGCCCCGGTCGCCTGGCACACCGCGCTGTTCCGCCCGGACCGGGTCCGCGGCGTCGTCGGGCTGAGCGTGCCGTACCGGCCGCGCGGCAGCTCGCCGCCCATCGCGACGCTGCGCCGGCAGCTGGGGGATGCCTTCTACATGGTCTACTTCCAGCAGCCGGGCGTCGCCGACGCCGAGCTGAGCCGCGATCCCGCCATGACCTTCCGCACGGTGCTCTGCAGCCTGTCCGGCGAGGGCCCGCCGATGACGCTCATCCCGCCGGGCGCCGGTTTCCTTGATGCCGCGACCGATCCAGGCACGCTGCCGTCCTGGCTGACCCAGCAGGACATCGACGCCTACGTGACGCAGTACGCGCAGGCGGGCTTCACCGGGCCGCTGAACTGGTATCGCAACCTCGACCGCAACTGGGAGCTGACCGCCGCCTGGCAGCACGCGCCGATCAGCGTGCCTGCCGTGTTCGCCGCCGGGGACCGCGACCCGGTGCTGAGCTTTGTCAGACCGGACAGCCTGACCACGTTCGTGCCGAGGATGACGAGGTCGGTCATCCTGCCTGGCTGCGGCCACTGGGCGCAGCAGGAGCGGCCCGCCGAGATCACCGCCGTCATGCTGGAGTTCCTCGCCGGCCTGCGCTAGCGCGCGAACACGCCCGGCGGCGGGATCGGCGACAACGCGGCGCGCGCGTCGGTGATCGGGTGCGCGCCGGCGGCGAACCGGTCAAGCTCGGCGCCGTGCAGGAGCCGGGCCGGGAACGGGTCGGCCGCCACCCGCCGGGTCAGCTCGGCGGCCGGCAGTCCGATGTCGGCGGCGGTCAGCACCAGGTTTCCGAACCGGCGGCCGCGCAGCACGGCAGCGT
>JBOHCP010000818.1:0-2424 GCA_050698875.1 Streptosporangiaceae bacterium
GGACTTGGGATGCTGCCACGGCTACCGCACCTCCTGGCGGCTAGCGCACAGTGCGCCCGCTGGCACGGGACTCTAGGCCCTGAGCTGGGCACCGGCAAGCCGGCGCACCGACGAGTGACCAAATGGACCTGATGCGAGATAAGACCCGTAAGGCGCTGGCCGGCGTCGTATTTGGCGGAACGCCGGCCGATTCCGCCGACGCCGCTATCAGCGTCGCATGGTGACGAATACGCCAGCCGGCACGCTGGCCGGCTCGTCCGCGGGCTCCTCGACCTGGCCGCCGGGGGGCGCCGCCGGGAGATCGCCGTCAGCGCGACCACCGCCTCCTCTTCCTGGCCCCGGCCGCGCGCCACGACCCCGGTGCCACGCGGCGAGCCCCGTCCATGCGCCGACCCCGATCCCGATCAGCGGGAAGAACAGCCAGCCGAGGAAGTAGCCGGGGGCCCCGTTGCTCGCCAGATCGCTGGCGCGACCGGCAATGGCGGCGGCGGTCAGGTGCTGGCCCGCGTACAGCACCCGAGCGAGCGCCCCCGACCTCGGCAGAAGCGCGAGCGTGACCGGGCCAAGCACGCTGACGACCAGCGACCCGACGATGGTGGCCAGGACTCCGGCGGCCGTGCTCTGGCGCAGCTTCGCGTCGGTCGAACCGGCGGGACCAGGTGTGCCCGGCGTGCTCGCGGCTGTATAAGGGCGACACCTTCCAGGTGATGATCGCCGGGCTGCGCGGCGGGCACGGCATCCCCGAGACCGTTGCCGCTCATCCGGCGGTGTTCGTCACGCTGACCGCGCCGGGGTTCGGGCTGGTGCACCGCGGCCCCGGACGCGACGGCACGCCGGTGCAGTGCAGGCCGCGGCGGGACAGGCCGGTCTGCGAGCACAGCCATCCTGCCTCGTGCGGCAGACGGCATGCCGGCGGCGAGCAGGTGATCGGCCACCCGCTGTGCGGCGGGTGCTTCGACTATGCCGGGGCGGTGCTGTTCAACGCGTACGTGCCGGCGCTGTGGGATCAGCAGGTGCAGGCAGTCCGCTCTCAGCTCGCGGCTGACACGGGGCTGAGCCAGCGGGCGCTGCGCCGCCACGTGCGGCTGTCGTTCGGCAAGGTCGCCGAGTACCAGGAACGGGGCCTGGTCCACGTGCACGCAGTGTTCCGCCTCGACGGGCCGGACGGTCCGGGTGACCCGGCGCCGCGATGGGCGAATGCGGACCTGCTGCGGGCAGCGATCCTCGCGGCCGTGACGATCCCGGCAGTCACGCTGCCCCGCCCCGACTGCAGCGGCATGCTCACGCTGGCGTGGGGCGCCCAGCCCTGCCCGCTGCCTTCGCGCTGCCGCGCACGGCGCAGGCGGCTGCCGCAACGCTGGCTGCCCCGCTCCCGGCCGCCGCGCGTCACGACCCGCCGTCACGCACCCGCCAGTGACCGTGCATGCCAGCACAGGGGCGGGGCGTCCTCCCGCGCCGGCATCGTGACGACAGGAAAGATCGCTCCCGCATGTTCAGCGCAGCGCCCCGTCCAGGCGGGCCGGCCGATCAGCATGGCTGATCGAATATCTTGCTCCGGCCAGGCGCGTGCGTGACATCCGCAACGCTGCCGCGGTAGCCGTCTTCCCGGCGCGGGCATCGTGACGCCGGGCCCGCCCGCCCTCAAGGGCGCTCGCCGTGCTTGCGTCGCTGCCGCGATGGCGCTTCGCGCCGCGGCGGGGACGCGTCGATGTCTTTCCTCGCTGCCTGCCAGCCGGCATCGCGCCACCTGCTTTCCCGTGATCACGGCCGGATGTCGTGCCGCGAGCCTGGAGCGGCCAGAGCATAACGCCAGATATGAGTGCAAGCAAAGCACGAACGTGATCACTGGGCAGTCCTCGCCCGCGCGTAGGAACCTCGTGCAGGATGGCAACGCAGTCGCCCAGCTCATGGAAGTACCAGCTGCCGAACCCGACGGCGGGTTCCGTGGCGACGGTCACTCGCTTCACCGCCCGCGCTGGAGAGATACCCCCCCGGCCTACAAGCTTCGGGTTCGGGTGCCTGGCCATCGGCGGGCTATTCACGCTGGGTGGCGAGCCTGACGCTGGGGCGCTTCCGACGATGACGAGTCCGTGGCGGCGATCGGGTGCGGGCTGCAGTTCGGGTCACGCTCCTCGACACAGCCGACGGCCACCGCGCCGTGCACAGCGAGCGGGTGCTCGGCCGGGCGCTGGCGGGTCAGCGCGACGAGGTAGTGATCACCACCAAGCGCAGCGACACGGGGCAAGCAGCGCACTCCGAGCTGCCGCTGATCAAACACTGCGGGCGCGCGGCAAGGTAGGACGGAGGGCCGCAAATATGGCTCCCCTGCCGGTTCCGTGGGTGTCCGGAGGCGCCGGCCTCACGAGGGTGCCTTGCGGGGCGGGCGGTTCGCGGCGCCCGGGGCTGGGTCGGTAGCTGTCACGC
>JBOHCP010000819.1:0-2424 GCA_050698875.1 Streptosporangiaceae bacterium
GTCACGATCAGCCAGCACGCCAGCATCGTCAGGCCGCCGCGGCCGGCCACCTCGATCAGGCCGCACGTCCTCATAGCCCCGGCCCACGCCGTCAGGCCGCGGCAACCGGCCAGCACGATCAGGCGGCGTGCCGCCGGCACCGTCAGGCCGCGGCTGCCGGCCACCACGATCAGCCAGCCCGCCGCCGGGACCGTCAGGCCGCGGCTGCCGGCCAGCACGATCGGGCCGCACGTCCTCATGGCCCAAACCGTCGCCATGGCCAGCGGTGGCATCGTCCTCCCACCACTCAGGCTGCGGAGGCGGGGCCGGCGGGTGCTCGGTGTCGCGTACCGGCTGCCCGAGTGGGTCGGTGTCCGCATCGTCAGCAGACCGGCGGCCAGGGTCGGCGTGACCGGCATCGCGGCGAGGGGCCGGGGCGCGCGGCGGTCGCACCGCCGCCCACGGTCCGATGTCACGCTCCAGGTCCGCGCGCGGCGGCGCGGGCCTCGCCGACGGCTGCGCGGCACCGCGCTCCGAACTCCGGCCATCGCCGCCATCCTGCGGCGGTCCCCAGCGCTCACGCCGGGACGCCGGGCGGTCTTCGGCAGCGCCGCGAACCGGCTGGTCGGCCTGCTCACTAGGCCTGGCGCGAGTACCGGTGCTGGGCACGGGACGGGTGGCCGGCCTGGCCGCGGCGTCCGCGTCGGCCACGGTCAGAGCGTCGGGCCTGACCGGCCTGAATTCACTGAGCCAGCTCTCGGCGTCGGCATCTGGGTGCTCGTCCGGCGGCTGGCGATCATCCCGCCTCCAGCGCACCGCTACCTCCACGCCCGACAACCGGCAACCTCAGTGCACGGCAAACAGCTCCTCGGCCACCGCGCGCTCAGTCCCACCCCTGTCGGTCAAGGTTCCCATGCAAGCCGAGGCGTCGCAACCAGCCTGCAAGCGCACCCGGCGGCCGGGCCGACGCAGGCGGCGCCGAGCAAGCGAACCCCGTTCCGGCCATGGAAGGTTTCGGTCCTGCGGCGCACCTTTCTGGCAGCGCCGGCGTCCGCTACCGTTACGCCTGTCGTCATTTTTCCCTGCTGTGGAGGCATCGATGGAACGACAGGTGAAGTACCTCTTGCCGGAGTCCGAGATGCCGCGGCAGTGGTACAACGTGGTGGCCGACCTGCCGTCACCGCCGCCGCCGCCGCTACACCCCGGCACCGGGCAGCCGGTCGGGCCCGAGGACCTGGCGCCGCTGTTCCCCGGTGCGCTGATCGCGCAGGAGGTCACGGGCGAGCGGCACGTCGCGATTCCCGATGTGGTGCTCGACGTATACCGGCTGTGGCGGCCGACCCCGCTGTTTCGCGCCAGACGGCTCGAGCGAGACCTGGATACGCCGGCTCGTATCTACTACAAGTACGAAGGCGGCAGCCCGGCGGGCTCGCACAAGCCCAACACCGCCGTGCCACAGGCGTACTACAACGCGGCCGAGGGCGTCACCAGGCTCACCACCGAGACCGGCGCCGGCCAGTGGGGCAGCGCGCTGGCATTCGCCGCCGCGTTGTTCGGATTGCAGCTCGAGGTGTGGATGGTCCGCGCTTCCTACGACCAGAAGCCCTATCGCAAGCTGCTGATGGAGACCTACGGCGCGACCGTGCACGCCAGCCCGTCGCCGGTCACCAACTCCGGCCGCGGGGTGCTGGCCAAGCACCCGGACTCCACGGGCAGCCTCGGCATCGCGATCAGCGAGGCGGTCGAGATGGCAGCCGCCGACCCGGACGCCAGGTACGCGCTCGGCAGCGTGCTCAACCACGTGCTGATGCACCAGACCATCATCGGCGAGGAAGCCCTCAAGCAAATGGAGCAGGCCGGTGACACCCCGGACGTGATCGTCGGCTGCACCGGCGGCGGCTCGAACTTCGGCGGCCTCATGTTCCCGTTCCTGCGCGAGAAGCTGGCAGGCCGGATGAACCCGGTGATCCGTGCGGTCGAGCCGGCCGCCTGCCCGTCGTTCACCCGCGGCGTGTACGCCTACGACTTCGGCGACACGGCCGGGATGACGCCGCTGCTGAAGATGCACACGCTGGGGCACGAGTTCATCCCGGACCCGATCCACGCCGGCGGGCTGCGCTATCACGGCATGTCGCCGCTGCTGTCGCACATCTACGAGCTCGGGCTCTTCGAGGCCGTGGCCAAGCCGCAGTCGGAGTGCTTCGCCGCCGGACTGCGGTTCGCCCGGACCGAGGGGATCGTGCCAGCCCCGGAGCCGACGCACGCCGTCGCGGCCTGCATCGAGGAGGCACTGCGGTGCAAGGAGACCGGGGAGGAGAAGGTCATCCTCACCGCGCTGTGCGGACACGGGCTGCTTGACCTGTCCGCCTACGGCGACTACCTGTCGGGCCAGATACGCGACCTGCAGCTCAGCGACAAGGTCATCGAGGAGGCACTGGCCGGGCT
>JBOHCP010000820.1:0-2419 GCA_050698875.1 Streptosporangiaceae bacterium
GCCTCGGGTAACGGGGTCGCCCCCCGAGGCCGGCGCACTGCCTCGGGTAACGGGGTCGCCCCCCGAGGCCAGCTTCAGCCGAACCGGGTCGCCATCCGGCGGAAGGTGCGCGGCGCGACGCCGTGCAGCCAAGCCGGGAAGCGCAGCCAGCCGGGGACATAGACAACGTCGAGGTCGCGCACGGCGGCCCGGGTGATGGCGCGGGCCACCCGCTCCGCCGGGATCGGCGTCGGCCTGCGCCGGTCGTAGGGCCGACCGCGACGCCCGAAGAAGGGCGTGTCCACCACGCCAGGCAGGACGAGCGAGATGCCGACGCCCGTGCCGTCCAGCTCGTAGGCCAGGCTCTCGGCCAGGTAGTTCAGCCCGGCCTTGGTGGCCGCGTAGACGGCCTCGTTGCGCACGCCGGTGGCTCCGGCGATGGAAGAGACGAACACCAGCCTGCCGGAGCCGCGCTCGGCCATTCCGGGCGCGAGCAGCCTGGCCAGCTGCACCGGCGCCAGCAGGTTCAGGCTGACCAGCTCGCTGGCCTTGGTGCCGGACAGCTCGCCGATCGGCCCCGCCCAGCCGGCGCCGGCGTTGCAGACCAGCAGATCGACCCGGTTCTCGGCGGCCAGCGCCTTTTCGACCAGCAGCTCAGGGCCGCCTGGCTCGGCCAGGTCAGCTGGCAGCACGAGGGCGCCGGTGCGGGCCGCGACGGCGCGCAGACGCTCCTCGTTACGGCCGGTGACGATCAGCCGGGCGCCCGCCGTCGCAAGCCGGACGGCTGTGGCTGCCCCGATGCCTGACGAAGCGCCCGTCACCAGCGCTACGGCGTCGACTAACCGCATCGGGCGCTCACCTCACCTGCGGGCTGGCTGCGATCGGTGGAATCGCACTCGGGCCAGGTTCAGGTCGGCACCGCGACCCGGCCGCCCGACCAGCATCGCACGATGTCGCGCATGGACAGCAAGCCCGCGACCTCGTGCCCGTCGATGACGACCAGGTGCCGGAAGTTGCCCGCCGACATTGCCTTCGCGGCCTGCTCCAGCGTCCACTCGGGCGAGGCGAACACGACATCCGACGTCCGGTGATCGGCGACGAGCTCGTGGTCCGGGTCCTGACCCGCTCCTACCGAGTCGAGAATGTCGCGTTCTGTCAGGATCCCGATCGCGGGATGCGACGGGTCGACCACCACGGCGGCGCCGACGCGCTGGCCGGACATCAGCCGGGCTGCCTGGCGCAGGGTGTGCGCCGGCCCGACGCTGAGGATCTTCCTGGTCATCCCGTCTCGTACGTTCATGCTCCATCGCTCCTCTCGCCGTGCCGAAGCGGGACCGAGCCAGACGGCGACCTCTGCCCAGCCGCTGCGACACGGCGGTGTGTGGCGCTGCCGCAGAACCGCGTGGCGCTTGTGCGCTTGTGATAGCCGTCTGTCCAGCATCCGCCGGACGGGGCGTCAGGGCAACCCCAAGTCGGCCGCGCCGAGCAGGCTGAGGACCTCCGAGTGCAGCAATCCGTTCGTGCATACGGCACTGCCGCCGTCTGGCCTGGGCCTGCCAGCGATATCGGTAAACGCGCCGCCCGCTTCCTCGACGATAATTTGCAGCGCGGCGAGATCCCACAAGCTGACGTCCATCTCCGCGGAGATGTCGACAGCACCCTCCGCGACCAGGACGTGTGACCAGAAATCGCCATAAGCTCGGGTGCGCCAGGTCTTCCGCGCCAGCCCGAAGAACTCGTTCAGTCTGCCCCCGGCCTCCCAGGTGGACAGACCCGAGTACGACAGCGAGGCATCGGAGAGGCTATTGACCGCCGAAACCCGGCATGCGGTCGCCTTGGTCAGGCTCTTCCCGGTCCACGCCCCGCCATCCCGCGCCGCCCACCAGCGGCGGCCAAGCGCCGGGGCGCTGACGACACCGACGATGACCTCGTCCTCGTCCATCAGCCCGATGAGCGTTGCCCACACCGGCACGCCGCGGACGAAGTTCTTGGTGCCGTCGATCGGGTCGATGACCCAGCAGCGCTGGCTTGACCCGGTATGCCCGGACTCCTCACCGAGCATCGCGTCCCGTGGCCGGGCGCGGCTGAGCACGTTGCGCAGCGACTCCTCGACCGACAGGTCCGCGTCGCTGACCGGGGTCAGGTCTGGCTTAGCCTCCACGTGCAGGTCCTGAGCCTTGAACCGGCGCATCGTGATGTCGTCCGCGGCGTCCGCCAGGACGTGCGCGAATCCAAGATCGCCAGCATAACCAGCCATGCCGGGAACGCTAGCGCGTACCGCCCCGCCAGGCCATCGCCTGGCGGTCTTCGGCGCGGCGAGCGTCCGGCAGCGTCTAGATGATCAATTCCAAGGTCTAACGGCGTGTCGCGCCCTGTTTGCGGTGAAAGGGTGCCCAGGATCGGCGTTGGAACTCAACGCCGAGCCTGGAGGCCCTCGTGG
>JBOHCP010000821.1:0-2410 GCA_050698875.1 Streptosporangiaceae bacterium
GCCGGTGACGTCCCTCACCGATCCGTCGCTCCGCCGCACCCGGTGCGGCAGATAGGCCCAGCCCCACGCCACCAGATCCGTGCCTGAGAACCACAGCCGACGCGGCCAGGTGGCGCCGTAGGCGGCGCGCCCCCTGCCCCAGTTCCAGGCCAGCTCCCCGTATGAGGCGTCGGCGCTGACCAGGTCCGGGCGGGTGGCGGTGACGCGCTGCGCCAGACCCTGCATGAGCCGCACGTCCGCGGCGGTCAGCAGCTCAAAGTTCGTCATGGTGCGCCACTGTGCCAGGACTCCGCAAAGCGGTCGAACCGTTTCCGTCGCCGCCGCGCGGAGCGCATCGTCGTGGCGGCGGAGCCGATGGCAGGCCGGGCGGCCATGTCCCCCGATTACGCCGGCCGACTGCGGACATCGACCGACGCGCGTCACGACCTCCAGGGCGAAAGTTGCCTGCTACGGCACTAGCTGACGACGCGATGGCGAGCACGCTCTCCGGGCTGCGACCGGGTGCGGTAGCCGCTGATGGTAACTTGCCGGGTTGATGGGGCGGCCGCAGCGCCACGCTGGCCCAGTCGAACCGTTCCTGGACTTGGAGGTCATAGCCGCAGGCGTCGAATGGCCGCTTGATGTTGCCAGCTATGCGGTCCCGCTCAGCAGCGTTCACCTCTCCAGAGTCTGGCCCCTCCCAGGCCCGGATGGTCTCCTTGAACATCGCTATCGCCCGGGGCGTTGCGATTACCTCGGAGTCGATCTACACCGATCGTTCACCCTCGCAGTAGCGCGTGCCGCCCGGAGCAGGTCACCGCCGAGGTGACCACCCGGCTGCGCCGCACCTGCCCGCACGCCGCCCCGGCCGGACAGCCCGGCGGCAACGGTCACGGCGGTGAGCTCGCTGCGGACGCCGACACGCCGGACTGGCCCCATTCACTCCCCCTCGGCGCGCCACGACGCCGCGAGCTCGAGCTCCACTTCCCCGCCTACCAGGCCGCGAGGTTCGACTGGCGGTGCTGGCTGCGCACCGGCGATCCGACCGGTGTCACGCTCACCGAATCGGCCCGCCGCGTCCACGGCACCCAGCAGGCCATCCCCGCCCACCTGCACGTCGCCAGCATCGACGCTGATGGCGCAGACCGCCGGCCGGGAATGGACCGCCCGCCTGGCCCGCGCCCGTGCGTCAGCACTCGCGGAGCGGTTCGCGCCGCTGCTAGGCCTGCCGCGCATCCTGCGCACGGTCGCCGACTGGGCTGACACCCACTTCGTCCTGCTGTGCGAGGCCGCAGCCTGGTTCCGCGACAACGACGCGTCCGGCCTGACACCCCGGCAGGTACCAGTACCCGGCATGCATGCCAAGTGGCTCAATACCCGCCAGTACCTGGTAGCCGCGCTCGCGGGCCTCGAGGCCCTGCCGCTGGCGCCTCCCACCCGCCGAGAGTCCACCTGACCTACCTCGACCCTCAGCACCGGGCCGCCTGCGCGCGGCACCACGACTGCGTCAGCATTGGCGACCATGTCCGGCTGCCGTATGCCCCGCAGGTCGTCATCATCTCCGAGAACAAGGACACCGCCGTCGCGTTCCCGCCAGTGGCCGGGGGAGTGTGCGTCGAAGGCGAGGGGTTCGGAGGCGCCACCGCCGCCGCGCTGCCCTGGCTCGTAAGCGCTCGGCTGCTGGTGAACTGGGCGACATCGACGCCGCCGGATTCGAGATCCTCGACGGGTTCCGCGCCGACGGCGTCCCCGCCGTCTCGATGCTCATGGACCCTGCGACATACGAGCGGTACGAGCGGTTCGGAACCTCCCTCGATCGACGCGGAATCCCACTCGGCCCGGGAACCCGCCGCGACCTGCCACAGCTGGACACAGCAGGGCGGTCCATGTACCACGCACTTACCGACCCGGCGTGGAAGAGGTACCGGCGTATCGAACAGGAACGCATCCCGCTGATAGACGCGCTCGCCGCAATCCGAGCGCTGCAGCCAGGCGACATGTCCGCAACCACGATCAAGTGACCCTTATCGCTGCCGAGTCGTTCAATCTGATGGCGGCCGGCTGGGAGTCATCTTGTCAAGCGTTCAGACGCTCTGGGTGCCTGGCAGTCCGGTGTTGCGAAGCGCCGCGACAGCTGCGTCGACGGCGGCGTACAGCACGATGGCCAGCGCCCGGCGGCACGGGATGCGCAGACATACAGCAGCCGCCAGGTTCGGGCGAGCACGGTCTCCTCGCCTGCGGCCGCGCGTTGGAGGTCTGTCTTGCTGAGCGGCTTCAGGTTGAGCAGCTTGTCGTAGGGAGAACAGCGAGTAATTGCTTTCCTCGTCGTCAAGCACTACCAGCACATCCCGGATCTCGGCCTGAGGGTGCCGAAAACCTATGCCACCAGGCGAGATTCATGAATCACGCCCCCGGCGGTCACGCCGCTGGA
>JBOHCP010000822.1:0-2403 GCA_050698875.1 Streptosporangiaceae bacterium
GTGCAACTCAGGGCGATTAGTCCTTGTGTGTGCCAAAACAACGACACAGTCTTATGACGCGGGCTAGTCGAACGTGGTTTACGGAACCCGGTCGCGGTTCCGGGAAGCACGCCCCGCTCGCGACGCGGTTCCGGGAAGCACGCCCCGCTCGCGACGCGGTTCCGGGAAGCACGCCCCGCTCGCGACCGAGCTCGGCGTTACCGAGCACGTGCCCGTTGTCAACGTCGCTCGAAATTGGACCCGCTGGCGCCCCGGAAACACGTGGTCAGTATTCAAGCGACGGCGACACCCGTCGCGCGCCGACCGTTCCTGCACCTGCCCGGCCGGGCTCGGCCGGCTCGCTGACTACATGGTCTTGCTCTGCGTTCCGGAATCGACGGCGACGTCCACCGCGACCAGGTCACCACCCAGGCGACTCGTGGGCGGCCAGGCGGGGACACGCCGGTCGACTGCCCGCCGCACGCCGAGACCGCGCCGATGACGGCAAGGGCCGGCCACGCGATGACGAGGCGTCGGCTTGTTGTCACTCTGCTCCCCGCCGCTCAGCGCGACCTGGTCGCGAGCCGGTAGATGCCGTAACCGAGGCCCAGGAAGAAGTCCACCACGACCCAGATCACGACGATCAGGGCCACCCCGATGCCCTTGCCGACGTCCTGCGCGTCGTTGAGGGCGTTGTTGTAGTGGGTCATGCAGTCGGCGTGGCTCTTGAAGAGCGGGAACCAGTTGTGCCCGTTGCAAGCCTGAGCCAGGTCCGTCGTATTGCTGTGGTTGCCGGTCGCGAGAGCGGTGATGAGCCAGATCAGCAAGAGCGCCTGGACCGCGAAGAAGAACCACATGAAGATCCGGCGCTTCTTCCGCGGCGGCGGCGCGGCCGGCGCGTAGCCGTAGCCAGGCGGCGGGTAGCCGGCGGGCATCCGGCGGTGCTGGCCGGCGGGAGCTGGCTGGCGGTGCCGGTCGTCGTAGGTACCCGGGCCTGGCTGCTGATAGGGACCCGGCTGGCGGTCGTCTGACCGCCCGTCGGGGTTCGAGCGCTGGTACGGATCTGGCTGCTCGCGCTTGTTCGGCGGGTACACGGGGTTCCTCCCCTTTGTTGGCTATGTGTGGGCTGATGCGAGATGACGCGGGTCAGGTCTGCGCGATCGAGGCGATCAGCAATTCAGGAACCGTGATGGACCCGCCGAAGGTGTCGGTGTAGGAGTAGCTGCCCTCGACCGTCACCTCTGCCTGGAAGCTGTCGCCGGTCACGAGCGGCCCGAGAGCCGATGGAACGCTTGACCCGTCGAACAGCGTGTTCGTGGCCTGGTTGTCAGCCGGTCCCGCGTCGGCCCGGAAAATGGTCGGCCCGGTGTTGGCGTCGAACTGCACGATCGAGCCGTAGATGACGTACGCCTGCCCGACGTAGGAATCCGGGCTCTTCTGGATGAGGTCCCACTGGTAGTCGGTGAGCGTCTGATAGACGACCGGCGGCGGAGTAGGCGACGGGCTCGGGCTTGGAGGCGGGCTCGGCGGCGCGGCCGGGGTTGTGGCCCGGATTGTCTGCGTCGCTGGCTCGGTGATGCCGCCCAGGCAGGTACCGGTGCAACTCGAGGTCCGCGGCGGCGGACTCGGCTTGCCCGGGCTGGCGACCGCGGCAGCGACGCTGCCTATCACGGCCAGGGCAGCGATGCCGATGACGGCGGACCACGCGCGGTGCCGCGCCAGCCAGGGCCGGTTCTTCGGCTTGTGCGGCGACTGCGGTGACTGCAACTGCTGAGTCGGGTCCGGCGGGACGTTCCCCGATGGTGGCGGCTGGCTGTCACCTGTCTGCTGCCGTGGTGGCGGCAAGTAAGGGGCCTGCTCGCCGTACGAAGGCGTGCTCCGATCGTCGGATGTCATGTGCTTCCTTCCTGTGCACGCGATCGCGTTACGTCTCTGCTGTGCCTGTGCGACCAAGGTCACTCAGGCTTCGGGACCCACATTAGCCATCCAACTCCATGTGTGTCCATGTTTCTTCATGCATCTGGCGCTCAGGGTAAGAAGGCCAGGTCAGAGTCCACGCGCACCGCCAAGGAAGCGCCCAGCAGGCTCGCCGGGGCGGCGGACGTGTCGATATAGGCAGTCGCCAGGCCGCGGCAGGTCGGAGGTTTGGCACACCGAACCCAGTACGGTCTGACGACATGGCGGGAACGGGCTCGCTCACGTCAATGTGGGGGAAGTCATCGCCTCGAACCCACCGACCAGGAGGATGAGCAGCAGGCATGCCCGAGCGCATCGCTCAGGACTGGGAAGAGCTCGAGCGGGACCTGCACGCAGCCGGGCCTCGCCCGAGGAGATCAACTGCGGAGCGCGTGCGCTGCTGGCTCAGGCCCGCGGGCACCAGCTGCATACGCGACTCGGCGTGGACCGACTTTGTCGTTCCACGCC
>JBOHCP010000823.1:0-2394 GCA_050698875.1 Streptosporangiaceae bacterium
TGCTATCGCTGGAGCAATAGCAAACTCACTCCCATGAACGGATGCTGCGAACTCCTGTCGTGCTCATCGGCGAGTCTGCTCCCGCGGCTCGCGGCGACGCCGGCGGCCTGGCGGTGCAGCCGCCATACCGCGACCGGCGCTACTGCGCTCACAACCAGCAGTGGCACTCCGGCCTGGATGTCTCCCACCGCCAGGCTTACGATCCCCGATTGCAGGAAGAGCGCGAGCAGGAATACTGCCGCCGCAATGGCGGGCCGCGCGTCGATGACGACCCAGAGCAGGCTGATGAGGGCCATGGCCTCGAGCAGCGCGAGGAGCGAGAACGGCCAGACTTCTGGCACGAGGTATCCCACCAGCGGGAATGCGCTTACCAGCGCTACTGGCCAGAGCCAGCGGGGGCGTGGCCGCTCGTCGCGGCCCGCGAGCAGCGCGAGGGCAGCCAGGCACGCCAGCTCGCTGACCGTCAGAACAGCCACGATCCCCAGGGTCCGGCCAGCGCCACTGCGACCGCCGCGGGTATCACCGCGGCGAGCTGGACAGCCCTCCGAATGCTCACCCACGTCAGGGCCACGGCCAGCCCGACCAGTCCTCCGACCACCAGCAGCGGCAAGGCGGGCCGGTATGCCCGGACTGTCGATCTTGTGAGCCCGAACACAGCGAAACTCAGCTCGTTGGCGGAGATGAACGCGAGGTAGGCGGTAGCGCCGATGAGGGCGGCGACGCGGAGGTTCGCGGCGATCGTCAGCCGCCGATTCTGCGCGGCGCGCGCCCGCAGGCCGCCCATCGCAAGGCCGCGGATGTCGCTGGCCAGCGGCCAGGACCGGCCCGCCGGTGTCGCCTCCAGCAGTGTGCCGATGATCTCCTCGCCGCGGTCCTGCCGGTAGCTGGACGGGTACGCCTGCAGCAGCAGGCGGCAGCGGCGCTCCAGCGTGGTCATGCCGTCCTCGCCTTCCGGCCCAGCCGACCTGCGCGGGCGGCGGCCGGGCCGGTCACCAGGCGCGCAGCCTCGGCCATCCGCTGCGCGTCGGCCCGCAGTGCCGCCGATCCCTCGTCGGTGAGTTCGTACGAACGGCGCACCCGGCCGGCCACGAGCTCTTCGCCCACCAGCCGGACGTAGCCTTCCGCCGTCAGCCGGTCTAGCGCGGTGTACAGGGTGCCAGTGGCCAGCCGGACCCGGCCGCCCGACATCTCCTCCGCCCGCTTGATGATTGCGTAGCCGTGCAGCGGACCGGCGAGCAGCGCGGCCAGGACGAAGTATGTCGGCTCGCGCATCGGCACCCGAGGGTTCACCCGCCCATCATGAGTAGATGAGCGACGTATCGTCCATCTACTCATCAACAGGACGCGGCGTTACCTGCCCGGCGCCCGGTTACCAGCTGCCGGGGAGTTCGCCGCCGTACCAGGACTGGATGATGCGGTGCGCGATCGACACCGGCGGCGGCAGCCGCAGCTCCCCCACTTCGATCGCGGTGACCAGCTCCGCGCGGCTGTACCAGTGCGCCTCGGCGATCTCCTCGGCGTCCACGGTGATCTCGGTGCGCGTCGCGGCGGCCCGGAAGCCGAGCATCAGGCTCTGCGGCATCGGCCAGGGCTGGCTGCCGAGGTAGGTCACCGCGTCGACGGTGATGCCGGTCTCCTCCTGGACTTCTCGAGCCACGGCCTGCTCCGCGGACTCGCCAGCCTCGACGAACCCGGCCAGCACGGACACCCGGCGCTCCGGCCACATCGCGTTGCGTGCCAGCAGCGCCCGGTCATCGGCGTCGGTCACCAGCACGATCATCGCCGGGTCCACCCGCGGGAAGTGCTCACTCGCGTCGACCGGGCATCTGCGTGCGTGCCCGGACGCGAAGGGTTCAGTGGGCGACCCGCACCGCGGGCAGTGCGTAAACGTCTCGTGCCAGTTGGCGAGCGCGACCGCCTCCGTCATCAGCCCCGCGTCCCGGTCGGACAGCAGCGGCCCGGCCTCGCGCAGCGGCACGGCGCGGACGCCGTCGGCCGGCGGGTCGGGCAGCGGTCCGGCGACGCCGAAGTACACGGTGTTCAGCTCGTCGACGCCGAGCAGGAACCGGACCCCGTCCGGCGCGTCGTCAGCGCCGACGAACAGCAGCCTGGCCGGCTGATCGTGGATCTGGCAGAGCGCGTGACCGTGCTCGGTCACCACCACCCTGGTTGCCGGATCGGCCCAGGCCTGCGCCAGCCAGGCGTCGTTGCTCCGCAGGTACGCCGAGCGGTCCACCGCACCGCGGGCCAGGGCGAGGTCGGTCAGCGCTGGCCCGGTGAGTGCGGACCCGGGCAGTGCGGACCCGGGCAGCGCAGGGCCGGGCAGTGCGGACCCGGGCAGCGCAGGGCCGGGCAGTGCGGACCCGGGCAGCGCAGGGCCGGGCAGCGCAGGGC
>JBOHCP010000824.1:0-2373 GCA_050698875.1 Streptosporangiaceae bacterium
GCACCGTCGTGTAGGGCGGGAAATCCTTGGGCAGCAGGCGCCATTGGCAGCCAGTTTGAGCGATGTAGAAGATGGCATCGACGACCGCCCGCAGGCTGGTCTCACGCGTCCGCCCGCAGTCCACCGGCGGCGGCAGATGCGGCTCGATCACGCGCCATTCCCCATCCGCGGTATCGCTAGCCCAACTTCCGCAGTTGGAGCAGGCGCGAATATTTTTTGGGGGTGATTTGGAAGTTTGATTGACGCAATGCTGCGGCTTTGCTGGTACGGACCGCGGTAGAGACAGTCAACGGGCAGAAACTGCCGTGTAGTGCCAACCGACCCGGTTGGTGAAGACTAGCCTGGATTTCCAGTGCGCCCCAACGGCGCAGTTCACCAGTGGAGGAAGGATCCACCCGGGAAGTTGTCGGTAGGACCTGGTAGCTGACGAGCGGTTTGGTCGGGCAACCGGCTGGACCGGAGCCTCGTGACAAAGGCCGCCTTGGGCGGTCGAGCAATCCAGCGGGCCGTAACGCGAGTAAAGCCTGAGCAGGCCTCGAAAGTGAAGTCATGGACGCCGACCCGCCTGGAAAACGGGGAAGGCCAGAGTGGAGCGGGGAAGCAACCGACAGATGCACCCGTTCCGGTTCATCGGGGTAGTAGGCACGGCACGTTGGAAAGGTGAGCTGGGTAATTGGGGGAGGCCCACGTCGGGCGAGGGTAGCGGCCTCAACGGTGCTGCAAGGCACCGGTCGGCGCGGGCGTCGGACAGGGTCATACGACCGTTGAGGCCGGGTAATGCCGGCGGAGGGAAGGGCCCTGACTTCTGGTGTGCTTCTGACGGAGACGAGGATCGGTGATTGGCGATGAGTCTGCAAACACCTGATAACATCCGGAGGCTTCAGAAGAAGCTGTATCTCAAGGCGAAGGCGGAGCCGGACTTCCGCTTCTACCTGCTCTACGACAAGGTCTACCGCGAGGACATCCTACACCACGCCTACGACCTGGCTCGCTCGAACAAGGGCGCGCCGGGGGTGGATGGGGTGACATTCGCGATGATCGAGGCGAACGGGCTCGAGGAGTGGCTGTCCGGCCTCAGGAAGGACCTGATCGAGAAGACGTATCGACCAGCCCCGGTGCGGCGGGTGATGATCCCGAAGCCCGGAGGCAGCGGTGAGCGGCCACTCGGGATTCCGACCCTACGGGACCGAGTGGTGCAGACCGCCGCCAAGCTGGTGCTTGAGCCGATCTTCGAGGCGGACCTCGACCCCAGCGCCTATGGCTATCGCCCGAGACGGGGCGGAGCCGACGCGGTCAAGGGAGTACACGCGCTTCTGTGCCGCGGCTACACCGATGTGGTGGACGCGGATTTGTCCAAGTATTTCGACACTATCCCGCATCGAGAACTACTTCGATCAGTCGCTCGACGAATCGTCGACCGGAATGTCCTGCGCCTCATCAAATTGTGGCTCAAGACACCGGTCGAGGAACGGGATGGCGATGGGAAGCGACGCATGAGCGGGGGCCGGCGTAGCACCTGCGGTACTCCGCAAGGTGGGGTGGTTAGCCCGATGCTCGCCAACGTCTACATGAATCGCTTCCTGAAATACTGGCGGCAGACTGGACGGACTGCAGCCTATCGCGCCCACGTCATCTCCTATGCCGATGACTTCGTTATCCTCAGCCGCGGCTGCGCGGCGGAGGCACTGGCGTGGACACGGCAGGTGATGACCAGGCTGGGGTTGGCGCTCAACGAGGCGAAGACCTCGGTCCGGGATGCCCGGCAGGAGCAGTTTGATTTCCTTGGATACACGTTCGGGCCGCACTATTATCGGAAGGACGGCCATTGGTATCTGGGCGCGAGCCCGTCCAAGAAGAGCGTACAACGGCTAAAGGGGAGGGTTGGCGACATCCTGGTGCCTGGCAATCAGGCGCCGTGGGCGGAGGTTCGAGACCAACTGAACAGGCTACTGCGCGGTTGGTGCGCATACTTCGGCTACGGCACACGCCTGATCGCCTACCGGGCGGTCGACAACCACGTCTATCACAGCGTCCGGCGCTTCCTGGTACGGCGCCACAAGCTGCCATCGCAAGGCACCCACCGCGTCCGCGATGACGTGGTGTTCGGCGAACGCGGCGTCCTTCGCTTGCGGCGCGTTCATCTCGGCGCCCCGCCGTGAGCCTGGAGATGAAGCCAGTCGGAGAGCGTAGTGCGGGAAATCCGCACGCTGCGTTCGATGAGCGGGGAGGGGAAACGGATCGCTGATGCGACACCGCGCCTCTCCTCGACTCTACCGGCAAGAAATCGCCCTAACGCCGGAATCGCCTAAGCGATTCTTTTGACTCAGGATTTTGGCGGCCGATGTTATCCAAAATGGTGCGCTGATAGGCCGA
>JBOHCP010000825.1:0-2347 GCA_050698875.1 Streptosporangiaceae bacterium
GGAGTCCTGGTCCGGGTGCTGCAGCGCATCCTGGCCCTGACCGCAGCCATCTGGCACAACGACCGAACCGGCCAGCCCGTCAAACGCTCGCTCCTCGCCTATGACCACTGACCCTTGGAATTGATCATCTAGTCCCCGACGCCGGCGGTCGCCGCGAGCGCTGTCGCGCTGGTTCGCAGCGCAACCTCGGCGTGCCGGTGCAGGCCGCCCCCGAAGGTGATTCTCGCCACCCCGGTGGCGGCGAGCTGGGAGAGCGTCATGCCGTTTCGCTGATGCATGGCGTTGACCGGGCCGCCGATGCGCTGCACCAGTTCGGGCAGGGCGGCCTCCGGCGCGACGATCGGGTAGCTGCAGTCCGCTCCGGCGGCGAGGTAACGGCTCGCTCTGGCGACCGCGGCCTCGATCAGCGCGGCTGGCTCGGCCCCGGCCTCCCCGGCCGGCGGCCGGATGAACACGTCGACGCGGGCGTTGATCACCAGGTCCTGGCCCGCCTCGGCGCGAACAGCGGCGAGGAAGTCGGCCTGCCGGCCGGGATCGGTCAGCACTCCCTGGCCGGGGTCGGAGTCCTCGAGATTGCAGCCCACCGCGCCGCACTCCGCGAGCGTCGCCACTAGCTCACCGGGCGTGAGGCCGTAGCCGTTCTCGATGTCGGCAGTCACCGGCACGACGACGCCGCGGGCGATCCTGGCTATCGCGGCGAACATCTCGGCGGCTGGCGTCTGGCCGTCTCGGTACCCGAGGGTGGCCGCGACCGCTGAGCTTGAGGTCGCCAGCGCGCCGAAGCCCGCATCGGCGTACGCCCGCGCGCTCACCGGATCCCACACGTTGGGCAAGATCAGCGGCTGCGGGCCGCCGTGCATCTTCCGCAGCCGCTGCGCAGCGGAACTCATGGCTGGTACGAGCCCGGCAGCCACGCCCTGGTGCTCACCCCGATCGCGTTCCATGCGTTGATCGTAACGATGGGGCTGATCAGGGCGCCGAGTTCGGCCGGGCCGAACTGCTCGGCGGCCTGCGCGAAGTCCGCGTCCGGCACGCGCGTCGCGGCATCAGCGTCACCGACTCGGTGAGCGCGAGAGCGGCCCGCTCGCGCGCGGTGAAGAACGGCGTCTCCCGCCAGGCCGGCAGCGCGTAGATCCGCTGCTCGGTCTTGCTCGCCGCCTTCGCGTCCTTGGTGTGCATGTCGATGCAGTACGCGCACCCGTTGAGCGCCGACGCGCGGATGCGGACAAGCTCGCGCAGCCGGACGTCGAAGTCGACCTTGTCGAGTTCCTTGGTGGCAGCCTGGTCGATGGCGCCGAACACGGCAAACGCCCTGGCTCGCTCGCGTGCCTCGGTGAAGGTGACGGCCAGCAGGGACAGCGCCGTCGGTGCCAGCAGCGCGGCGCAGGCGCCCTGGACCGCGCGCGCGGCGTTCAGCGCGCCGAAGCCGGGGGCCGCCCCGCCGGCCGCCGACGCGGCCGCGAAGCCAGCCAGGCCGATGAGGAAGGCACGGCGCCTGCCTGCGGTGTCGGCGACACCCGCCGCCTGATTGGGCAGTTCGCCAGCCCGGCCCACTCCACCGGCGGCTACCTGGCGTATGTGACCGGCACGTCGAAGCGGCCGCCCAGGATCAGCAGCCCGCCGAAGGCCAGGGTGTGGGCGGTCACGACCCACTGCCGCTGCGGATCAGATATGGCCAGCGCTCGCTGGGCCGACGGGAGCGCGATGCTGATGACCGTCGCATCGAGGGCGACCATCAGTTGCGCCACGGAGATGTACGCCAGCGCCAGCCAGCGCCGGGATGTGTCGGGGCCGGACTCGGCCGCGAGCCGGGGGTCCTTCGGCTGTCTTGCTGTGGTCATGCGCAGAAGTCCAGTAGCGAATAGTTAGAAGTCAAAGAATTAGACATCGATCTTTTGTGCTATGCTGGTGCCATGAGACCAGCGCGTACTCCGATCGGTCTGCACCTGGCCCACGCGGCCCGGCTGGTCAGCCGCGCGTTCGACGAGGCTCTGGATGCAGCGGGCGGCTCGTTGCCGGCGTGGCTGGTGCTGCTCAACATCAAGACCCGGCGGCTGGCCAACCAGCGCGAGCTGGCCGAGGCAGTGGGGATCAGGGAGGCCACGCTGACCCATCACCTCAATGCCATGGAGGCCGGCGGCCTGCTGACCAGGGAGCGGCACCCGACCAACCGCCGGATCCACGTCGTGCAGCTGACCGACGCCGGCGAGGCCGCTTTCGCGCGGCTGCTGGACTCGGCCCTGACGTTTGATCAGCGGCTTCGGCACGGGTTCACCGATGCGGAGCTGGCCGCGCTCTGCGACCTGCTGGACCGGCTCGCCGACAACGTGGGTGCGCAGGAGGGCGG
>JBOHCP010000826.1:0-2344 GCA_050698875.1 Streptosporangiaceae bacterium
CGTCACGACCGCGGCGATCTCGGCGGCGATGTCCTCCGGGTCGCGGCCGTCGGTGCCCACGGTGAGCCACGCCAGCGTGTCGTACACCGGCAGCCGCTGGTCGAGCAGCGCCTTCAGCTGGGCGCGCGGGTTGGTGCCGATCAGCAGCGGCCGGGCCCGGTCCAGGCCGACCCGCTTGGCCAGCTCGGCGAACCCGGTCTCCAGGTAAATGACCCGGCGGCCGGCCAGCCGTGTCCTGGTCTCCGAGTCCATGACGGCACCGCCGCCGAGTCCGATGACGGCGTCCCGGCAGTCGAGCGCCGCAGCGACGGCGTCCCGCTCCAGCCGCCGGAACTCTGGCTCGCCGTCGGTGACGAAAATGTCGCCGACCGGCTTGCCCGCGACCGCCTCGACCACGGCGTCGGTGTCGGTGAACGGCACGTGGAGGCGAGCGGCGAGTGCCGTTCCGACCGTCGTCTTGCCCGCGCCGGGCGGACCGATGAGGATGATGGGCAGGAACGGAGCCGTTGTCGTCTCCGTCACGCGCCCGTCGCCAGTCACCGGATCATCATCGCCTTGAGGTAGGCCTCGGCGTTGCGGGCTGTCTCGGTGACGCTGTCACCGCCGAACTTCTCCAGCACGGCGTCGGCGAGCACAAGCGCGGCCATCGCCTCGGCGACCACGCCCGCGGCCGGCACCGCCGTGACGTCGCTGCGCTGGTTGATGGCTGTCGCCGGCTCGCCGGTGCGCACGTCCACGGTGCCGAGGGCGCGCGGCACCGTCGAGATCGGCTTCATCGCGGCGCGCAGCCGGATGGGCTCTCCGGTGCTCATCCCGCCCTCGATGCCGCCGGCCCGGTTGGTGAGACGGCGGATGCCGGCACCAGAGCCCTCGATCTCGTCGTGCGCTTGCGAGCCGCGCCGGGCGGCACTGGCAAAGCCGTCCCCTACTTCCACGCCCTTGATGGCCTGGATGCTCATCAGCGCGGCTGCGAGCCGGCCGTCCAGGCGACGGTCCCAGTGCACGTGGCTGCCGAGCCCAGGCGGCAGCCCGTAGATCACCACCTCGACGACGCCACCGAGCGTGTCCCCGTCGCGGTGCGCGGCGTCGACCTCGGCCTGCATCGCGGCGCTGACGGCCGGGTCCAGGCAGCGCACCGGGTCCGCGTCGATCCGCGCCACGTCCTGCGGGCCGGGCGGCTCGCCGTCTGGTACCCGGACCGGGCCGAGCGCGACCACGTGGCTGAGGACCTCCGCGCCCAGTACCCGGCGGAGCAGGCGGCGCGCGAGCTCGCCGAGCGCGACCCGGGCCGCCGTCTCCCTGGCGCTGGCCCGCTCCAGCACCGCCCTGGCGTCGTCGTGGCCGTATTTCTGCATCCCGGCCAGGTCGGCGTGACCCGGCCGCGGCCTGGTGAGCGGCGCGTTCCGCGCCTGCCTCGCGAGCACGTCGGCATCGACCGGGTCGGGGGCCAGCACCGTTTCCCATTTCGGCCACTCGGTGTTGCCGATCCGGATGGCGACCGGTCCGCCCAGCGTGACCCCGTGCCTGACCCCGCCGGTCAGCTCGACCTCGTCCTGCTCGAACTTCATCCGCGCGCCGCGGCCGTAACCCGCCCGGCGGCGCGCCAGCGCGTGCGCGATGTCGGCCGTGCTGACCTCGACGCCGGCCGGCAGTCCCTCGCACACGGCCACCAGGGCGCGGCCGTGTGACTCCCCTGCCGTCAGCCAGCGCAGCATGCTGCTGATCTTGCCACGTCGGCGCACGCGGCGTTCGCCCGGCCGCTCCTCGCGCAAGCGCCCATGATCGCGAAGAGTTTGCGTCCAGCGAAGACCTTGCGTGCTATGCGCACGCAAGGTCTTCGCGATCACGATTGACGGACGCGAAGGCAGGGTATTCCCCGGCGATCATGGGGGAGGAACAGTCATGAGCGCGTCGCCGCGGTGCGCCGCGGTGACCCGGCTCGGGTTCGGCCTCGCCGGACCAGCTCTGGGTGCTGTCGCCCTCGCTGCCGCGGTGGTGTCTGCGACACCGGCGCGAGCGAGCGGGCCGGGGCCGACCGACCCGACCGCAGCCTCGGTGCGGCCGGTCACGGCAGTTCCCGGCAGGCTGGTCAGCTTCACGGTGTCGTGCGCCGGCCTGGACACCGCGGCGGCGACCCTGCTGGGCCAGCCGCTCGGGCTCCCGGCGCTGATCCCCATGAACGCCGCGGCGATGGAGGGTGACTTCGTCCTCACGGTGCGGCTGCCATCGGGCGTCAGGCCCGGCGGCTACCGCCCGCGCATCGCGTGCTCGGACGGCACGTCGGCCACGGTCGCGCTGCGGGTCGAGTCGGTGCAGGCGGCCGCCGCCGCGCGCGCCGCGGCGG
>JBOHCP010000827.1:0-2334 GCA_050698875.1 Streptosporangiaceae bacterium
CCGCCCCCGTGCTATACTCGGTTTCAGGACGCCAGCAGAAGTGTTCGCAGAGCTTCTCCTCGCCGATAATTCCGGGGACGACCTCAGCTCAATTGCTTCCACCGGTTGAGACCAGCGACCGGTACCTGCGTACGCGATCGTGACACCCCACGACCACATGTCGGCCGCCGCGGTCACCCGCTTGGCCGCGAGCTGCTCGGGAGACATGAACGCCGGCGTGCCGACGGCGACCTGGCCAGACAATCCTGTCGTGGTCATGCCGGGAACCGTCGCCAACCCGAAGTCGATCACTACCGGTCCGTCGGGCCCGAGGAGGACATTGGCGGGCTTGAAGTCGCGGTGCACCATGCCGACGGAATGGACCGCGCCCAGCGCGGTCAGTGTCGCGACCGCGATGCGCTCGAGCGCTGGGCCGCTGCGAGGCCCGAACTGCTCCACGAGCTCTACCAGCGATGGCCCGTTGACGTATTCGCTGACAATGAACGCCGCCGTTCGAAGATTCCCGCATCCAGAACTTGCGCGGTGCAAAACCGGGCGACCCGCTGCGCTGCGGCAACTTCCTTCAGGAAGCGGCTCCGGACCTGTGGATCCGTAGTGGGCGGCAGGAGCTTGACCGCCGCCCGGCTTCCAACAGGGCTATCAGCCAGGAACACAACGCCCTGCCCGCCTTCGCCGAGGCGGCCTACCAGGCGGTATCCGCCTGCCTCGCGCGGATCCGTGTCGCGCAAGGGAAGCAATCCAGACATTGTGAACCGAGCGGATGTCACCCGGCCATTTTGCCGTGGCTGGCCCAAGCACGCCATGATTTCGTTTCGCCAGGTGCCTGCCGCAGCTTCCCTGACCCAGGCGACATACGGCACGCATGCGCTTCTCACCTCGACGGGCAATGTGCTCTGGAGGGAGCGCTCAGGGGGCGTGACCCGGCAGTCGTGGCTATCGCCGCGTGGTCGATCGTGCACGGACTAGCAGCCCTATGGACGAGCGGCTGGCTAGGCGGACGGTCCCGGACCGACGATCCCAACCAGCTGGCCGCCCTCGTGGGGGACCTATTCGTGAACGCCGTCCTACGAAGCGGCTGGGCGCGCCCAGGTGACCGAGCATCGGGCGGTCATAGGGTGGCTGCGTGCGCAACCGTGATGGGCTCGACGCGACGGTGCTCGGCCTGATCGATGAGGTCGTCGAGCGTGCCGTGGAGCAGGGCCAGGCGCCTGGCGTCGTTGCGGCCGTGGCCCGGGGCGAGTCTGTGTATGTGGCGACGTCGGGCGTGATGGCGGTCGGCGGGGCGCCGATGCGGCGGGAGGCGCTGTTCCGGATTTCGTCAATGACTAAGCCCGTCACGGCGGCGGTAGTGCTCTCACTGGTTGATGATGGCCTGCTGGAGCTGGACGCGGCGGTCGACGAGCTGCTGCCCGAATTGGCTGGCCGGCGGGTGCTGCGCAGCCCCGACGGGCTGCTCGAGGACAAGGTCCCTGCTCAGCGCCCGATCACGGTGCGGGACCTGCTCACCTTCACGTGGGGGTTCGGGATGCAGGGCGCGATGTTCATGGCACCGCAGCCGTGGCCGATCGTGATGGCGGCGGCGGAGCGGCAGCTGTGCACGTTCGGGCCGCCGCAGCCCGGCGCCATGCCGGACCCCGACACCTGGATGGCGCGGCTCGGGGAATTGCCGCTGCTGGCCCGGCCGGGCGAGCGGTGGCTCTACCAGTCCGGGTCGCAGGTGCTCGGGGTCCTGGCGGCTCGCGCCGCTGGCGCTCCGTTTGAGGACGTCATGCGGCAGCGGCTGCTCGGTCCGCTCGGGATGAAGGACACCGGATTCCACGCCGCCGACACCACCAGGCTGGCGACTGCGTACGAGATTCGAGACGGCCAGTTCGTGGTAACCGACCCGCCCGATGGCCAATGGGCACGTCCGCCGTTGTTCGCCGACGGCAGCGGCGGGCTGGTGTCATCGGTCGATGACATGGTCGCGTTCGGCCGGATGCTGATGCGCGGGGGCAGTCCAGTGCTGCGGCCGGGGACGGCGGCCGAGATGACACGCGATCAGCTGACCGCCGGGCAGCGGGCCAACGTCTGGCCCGGCTTCAGTTTCTCGACGACCGCGGCTGGGGTTACGGGCTGCGGTGCTCGGCGACGGCCGCTACACCTGGGAAGGCGGACTCGGCACGGCATGGTCGAACCTGCCCTCGCGGGATCTCACTGTCGTGGTTCTCACCCAGCGTTCAGCCGACGAAACCGGAATGCCTGTCGTGAGCGACGACTTGCTAGCCGCCGCCCGCGCCACTAGCTGATCCCGCCCGGCGCGGGCTCCAGAAACCCAGCGGGACGTCCTAGTAG
>JBOHCP010000828.1:0-2326 GCA_050698875.1 Streptosporangiaceae bacterium
GATCTCGGGAATGCGCTCCAGCGAGCTGATGGAGCTGCGGGTCGGCTGCCGGCGCCCGCCCGCCCAGACCGCACCCGGCCTGGTCCGCTACCGGCTGGCCAGCAGGGTCGTCAAGGGTCAGCCGCTGGGCGGCACCGCCGATGAGTGGGTCGTTATCGAACCGGTCTACCGTGCCGCGGAGCTGGCCGAGCAGCTCCACGACGACCCCCGCGAGGGTGCCTTGCTGTTCGGCCGGTTCGCCTTCGGCGTCCGCTACCACTGGCTACGCAGCTGGGTGAACGGCCCGGCCGGGCAACGCCTGGGCCTGGCCCCGATCCCCGACGGCCCGGTCACCCCGCGGATGCTGCGCCGCAGCCTGTCGATCGAACTGGCCTACCGGCCCGGCGGCCTGCTCGCAGCCAAGATCCACCTGAAGCATCTGTCTGTCGCGACCACCGAAGGTTACGCGGCCCGGCCCGGCGGCGCCCAGGCCGAACTGCTCGCCGAGGTGAACAAGCACGAGGCTGACCACAAACTCGCGATCACCCTGCGGGAGTTCCGCAACTACCAGGCAGGGATCCTGCCCGCCGGGCCGGGAGCGGCCGAGCTGACCGCGTTCTTCGCCCACGTCGATGACCTCACCAGCGACACCGAGGCGCCCAGCGTGCAGCGCAGCGACCGGGACATCCTCAACCTGCTGTCCAAACGCTCCGCCACGCTGCACCTGGGGATCGCGAACTACTGCTGGTATGCAGACCCGGCCCGGGCGCTGTGCGTGAAACTGGCCGGCATCCCGCCGGCCGACGCCGCCGTCCCGCTGACCGGCCTGTGCGACTCGGCCCGCTGCCCGCAGGCCACCCACCACGCCGGGCACCGCGCCGTCTGGGCCGAACACCGCGACAACACCAAAGCCTTCCTCGGCCAGCTCGGGCCGACCCGCCGGACCGAACGCGCCCGCCTGACCGGCGACCTGGACCGCTCGATCCGCGTCATCGCCGGCATCGACGCCGCCACCGCTGAGCAGCCATGCGACTGAACCCCGAGCAGCGGAAGGCCAATGAACACCGGATCCGCGCCGCCGCCGACCAGCTGATCTCCGGCGACATCCCGCCCGGCGGAGGCTGCGACGTGAAAACCCTCGCCCGCCTCGCCGGCGTCGACCGGGCTGCGTTCTACGGAACACGCCCCTACGCCGGCCTGCGCGAAGACTTCGAACGCCGGCTACAGAAACTCCACGCAGGCGGCCGACACGCCGACCCCAAAGACGCCCAGATCGCCCGGCTCAGCAACCAGCTCGCCACCCTCACCGAGCGCATCGCCGGCCGCGACGCCACCATCGCCGGCCTCACCGCGTTCAAGACCGCAGCGCTGTCCCGCCTCGCCGCCCAGCACCAGGAGATCACCCGCCTCCGACGGGCGGGCACCAGCAACATCCGCCGGCTCCCCGAACGACCCGCCGCCCCCCGCAGCTGACCACCTCTCGCAGCACCCCGGCCAGTCCCGCTCCAGCGCCGCCAGCTGTGTCCGGCATGCCCGAATCCACCAGTAACCTGCACCGGCCACCCGGGCCGCAAGGAGCCACCCGTGACGTCCGCCACCCTCACCGGCGCCCTACGCGCCAACGCCCGCGGCCTGTTCGCCCACGAAGCAGCCGTCGCCCTGCTCATCGACCACTGCTACTGGCTTGACCGGGCCGACTTCCTGGACGAGTTCATCGACACCTTCGACGATTTCGCCTGCCCCAGCCCGATGGCCGCCGTCCGCTGGCCCGAAGCCGTCGCCGCCCTCGACCGCGGCCAGCTGTCCGGCAGCAACAGCGAAAACAAGATCCTGCGACTGGCCGCCGCGCTCGGTGCCGGCATCTCCCTCGACCTGCAGACCGCGATCACCGGTCTCGACGACACCAACCTGCAGCATGTGCTCACCGCGATCCGGCACGCCGCTGGACGCCGCCCGGCCCACCCGGAGCAGCCGTGACGTTCATCACACCAGCACCCCTGAAAACACGACACGACCGGGCGATCCCGACCACGGATGCGCCACCACGATTCGCCTGCTCAAAACACGGCACGGATCAATCGAACACGGCGACAGTCGGCAGAAGGCACACCGCCGCCATGGCCCTGCTGCATGCCGGGGTCGACCCCATCACCATCGCCCTATGGATGGGACACGAGAGCCCGAGATCAACTCAGCCCTACATCCACGCCGACCTCAAGCTCAAAGAGAAAGCCCTGGCCCGGACCTCGCCGACGACGACGAACACAGGCAGGTACCGGCCTCCGGACAAGCTGCTCGCCTTCCTCGAGGGCCTGGGATTATGCCGCGCGCCTGACATGCGTGAACG
>JBOHCP010000829.1:0-2311 GCA_050698875.1 Streptosporangiaceae bacterium
GCCTCCCATATCTGAGTGATTAGATCACTCAGTCTAGTCGCGCAGCCTGCAGCAACCAAGCACCCTCACGATTCAGTCGTGCACCCCACAGCTACCTGAATGGAGTGCCTCGGCGCAATCCCGCATGGCGGCCATGAGCGGTAACCCAGTTGATCTTGAGTTTGACCGACCCTATGGTGGCAGGCGGCTGGCCGACCTAGCGGTAAGGGCCAGAGTCCGGTTGTCCCGCGAGGGTTCGAGAAGCGTCAGGAAGTAGACCCGGCCTGGCCGCCAGTCCAACCCCGGCGCGGCAGATGAGTGAGTCCGGGTGGAGAGCTGGACCGCATGCTTATGCAAGATCACTGGTGCGTCTTCAGCTGATGTGGACTATCGGTCCTCGGATTGGGCCGTGAGAACTTGCTCGGGTGAGTCCAGGCAGGCAGCTCAGAACAGTCACGGTTCGAGGTCGGCCACTCCTCGGCCGCTGAGTACGTCGAACGGGACGAAAGCCTGGTCGTGCACGATCTGCCAGGCGCCGTCGAGCTTCCGGAAGCAGAACGTGACCCGGACCCAGATGCCCTTGGTCGCCGTCCCATTCATCAGCGTGCCATGGAGCCGGCCGAAGCAGTGCCCGAACGCCACGTCATCGCCCACTGCGACGCTCAGGCCGCGCACCTCGTAGTCCGCGTCCCGGAAGACCGCAAAGACGTTCGCCCAGTTCTTCAGCTTCGCTTCGATCCCGACGTGCTGCAGCGGCGGCTCGACGTCGAAGGACACCACGTCCGTCGCGTATATCGGCCGCAGGCCCTCGAGATCCTTGGCGCGGATTCCCTCAGCGATCCTGGCCACCTGCTGCTTGATCTGGGCCTCGTCTGCCTCGCGTTGGGTATACACCGCTGACATCCCTTCCTGTCCGCATGTTGTCTCAGCTTCTCACCACTACTACCCCGAGGCGGCGCGCGACAGGGCGGGCCGGGGGTGAGCACGCGTCCGGAACTTCACTGGGCTACTGCCCTTGGCGTCCACCCGTGGCCGCTCGATCGAGCCACCCGACTTAGGCTGAGCAGGAACTACCTTGAGGCACTGCTAGCGCAAAGGGGCGTGGCAGCCGATGACAGGTGATCGTCCATCGAGCGCCCGGCCGGACTTCCGCGAGCGGCTTGCCCGGCGGTTCTTCCGACTAGTCAACCCGCTCGCCCGCCGGATGATCCCCGCCGGGGTGCCGACCGGTGCACCGAACATCCTCCTGATTGTGCGCGGGCGCCGGTCGGGTATTGAGCGCACAACGCCGGTCGCGATGCTGGACTTCGATGGACACTCGTATGTCCAGGCGACCTACGGAGCGACGGGCTGGGCCAGAAACCTTCGGGCGGCCGGCGAGGCGACCATAATCTATTCTGGTGGCCGTAGCTGTCCGGTTCACGCCATCGAGGTTCCATCCGATGAAGCGGCAGCGATTCTTCAGCGCGTGCTCGAGCCATACCGCCAGCTGGGCTTCGTGCGCAAGTTGCTCGGCTCGCGCGTTAGGCCGCCCGTCGCCCTGCTACGCCGATACCGCATACGCATCGACGACAACACCCCACAGGATTACCTCGCCGAAGCTCAGCGCCACCCGCTGTTCGAACTCCGACCCGCGTAACGGCCACAACGAGCTATTCGCCGTCACCAACCCTGTGGCGCGCCAATACACGCCTCACGGTCCCAGCCGCCGACGACGGGTCGAATGCTGCATTGTCATAAACATGGTGGGCTCGGCGTCCGAGGCCGGACAGCTGCTCAAGTCGCCGAGAGCCTCGACAACGACGGCGTCACCGAGCAGCCGGATTGACGAGAACCAGCTCTCCACCTTGGCCGTGCCAGCACGCCTTCCTTGATCACTTCTCTACGGGCGTGACGATGCCGCCGCGAAGCCTCGTTTTGTGACCGCCTTACGGCGATGAGACCTGCGAGACTGATGGATCGGCGCAACAGCCGATCAGCCATGAGCGAGCATCGCCGGCCGTCAGCAGACGCGTATATTCATGCAACCGGATGCGGCGGTTCGCCAGGTTCCTGCTCGATTCAGCGCGGGCGGCGACCGTGCGCACTGGCGGTCGGCTGGTCGGATCGGTGGCGACACTCACTACCTGTGATAACCAGGCGGCCTCCTCACGGCCGCCAGTGAGCAGATTTGATGGCCGCGGCCTTAGTAGGACCAAGTGCTGTAACTCCGCCTTCGTCGAGTCGTGGGCCATGCGCCCGGTGCGCCCACCGTCCCAGGCGTGGTGGCTCGAAGGCGGCCGCCTACTGGGCCGGGCATAACTCGCTGGTGATCTATTAGTGGGAGGGGGGC
>JBOHCP010000830.1:0-2300 GCA_050698875.1 Streptosporangiaceae bacterium
GCTGGGCCCAGGGGTGCTCGTCTGCCGGTCGGTGCCGGCCTGGACCGAGCTGGCGCTGGGCATCGCGTCCGAGTCGTTCTGCCGTTCACAGGGTGGTGGCAGTGCCCCGGTGGTGCCACGCGAGCAGGATCACGGTGGCGGCGATCGGGATAGCGCCGATGAGCATGGTGGCCCGGATTCCGGCCACCGCGGCGATCACGCCGCCGCCGAGCGCGCCGAGTGCTTCTGACCCTTGACAGGCGGTGCGGTAGAGGCTGGTGATCCGGCCCAGCATGTTGTCGGGTGCTTGTCGCTGACGCATTGTGACCGCGGTGAGACCGAACAGCGCCCAGGCTGCGCTGCTGGCAGCGAGCATCGCGGCGGCGATGATCACGTTAGCGGTGAGCCCGAGAACGGCCTGGCTGGCTGCAAGGACAAGCCCGGCGATCAGCAGCGACCGCCACGGTCCGAGCCGCCGGGTGAGATCCCGCCGACCGCGCCAATGGCCAGCAGGAGCCCGTACATGCCTGGCTTCTGGTTCAGGACTTGGATCACATGCAAGACAAGCACGGCAAACCAGGCGGAATCCATGGCGGCGATGACACCCGCGGCGATCGTGACGTCCCGGATGTCGGAGTGCCGCCGGAGCCATCGCAGGCCCTCGGAGAACTCCTGCCGCAGCGTCGCCGGCGATACGTTCACGGATCTAGGCGGAGGTACCAGCCGGCGACCAGGCCGCTCAGCGAGCCGTCCTGCCTTCAGGTCCCCTAAGACCAGCCGTACCGAGACCGGCAGCGTTCGCCAGTTGGCCAGGCCAGCCGCCGTGGGACCAGGGACCGGCAGGGGCACCCTCGATCAGTCGGGTAGCACGGCGCAGGCTTAGCGCAGCCGTCGAACGCGCCGCGCGGAGGAAGGAGGCAGAGATGTGATGCTGGCTATTGCAGCGGGCTCGGCGCGCCATACCCAATCCGCAGCACGGCTTGGCCGTTAGACAGCGTGACTTGTCTTTCCGACTTCCGGGACGGCGTCAGATTCGCGGTCTTTCCGCTGCTCGCCGCCGGGCGGTACTCAGCTCGCTGCGCGTCGGTAAACGCCCGCAGCCAGCGGGCGTAGTCCTCAGAGGTGAGATGCGCCGCGGGGACGGCCGTCGCGAAGTCCGCCCACCGCAAGAGGCTGGCGGGTCCGCCGCCAGGCGACTCGCTGAGGAAATCCACGATGCGCAACGGGTGGGCAGCGGCCATGAGCACGATCAGCGGTGGCAGCCGCGGATCGACCTCTCCGCCCAGCAGTTGAGCCCTCGCGGTGGCAGAGAGCATGATGTCGCTGTTGGTCAGCAACTGAGTGTCGACAGCTTCCCTTGCGTGGAGCGCCGAACTCTGAGCGGCGCGATAGCTCTCGGCGCCGCCGGGATAGACGAGCCTGATATCGATCCTGGCGCGTCCCGAGCCGAAGCCCGCCATGATGGCCGGAGCGTAAACAGAGGTCAGTCGACTGCCGAATTGGGCTCGGATATCGGCAGTGGCGACCACTAGGTCAGAGCCGAGAGGATCGTTCGACATGGGTCCGAGCGGCAACAGGTTCGCGGACGGGAAGCCGCTGTTGGCCAGGTCTGCGCATACCTGGGAATCGCATGACACGAGTGCTGCGCGGCTGACCTGGTGCAGTATCCAGGTGATGGCCTGCACTCTAACCGCCGCCTCAGTTACAAGGCCCTGGCTGGTCCCGCCATGACCACCTGCTGGCCGCTCTGAGGCGCCCAGCTGGGAAAGGGCGAACGCGAGCCCGCCGGCACCGGTCACGAGCACAACCAAGGTCACAAGCGCAGCCACCCGCCAGCGCGATCGGGTCCGGCCAATCCTGCGCCAGCCTGACCGTGGCCTCAACACTGGCCCGCCGCCAGCCCGGCCGCCGCGGCCCCGCGGCTCGCGCGGGGCGGCGGGCGCACGGTGTGACCTTGCTGTCTTCTCCTCCGTGGCGGGCGGGGAGGCAATCTGCGGCATTGGGCCCGTGAGCCGCGCCCCGGCAGCCACCAGAACGCCGAGAGCCTCGCGGGCCGACGGCCTGGCAGCAGAGTCCTTGCTGAGGCATCGATGGACGAGCAAGCCAAGTGGTTCGGGAAGTCTGCCGATAATTGGATCGGAGTGGAGAATGGCGAATGCCGTGGCAGTCAGCGACTCGCCCTGGAAGGGCAGCTGACCTTGATCGCAGCCGGTGGAGGCAATGGGGTGTAACGGGCAGTCGTGTGTTACGGGAGGTATGGGATCTCCGGGTAAGGTGATCTTCCGGCGTGGGAGGCTCTGGCGAACGCGCGAGTGAATCGG
>JBOHCP010000831.1:0-2293 GCA_050698875.1 Streptosporangiaceae bacterium
GCCCTGATGACCCCGGAGCGGCGGGCCGGCCTGGCCCGGTCCGGCGGGGACTACGGCGACGGCAGCGCGTACAAGGAGATCGTCCGCCAGCTCGGCCGAGACGGCTGGCTGGCGCTTTCCTGGCCGGCCGCGTACGGCGGCCAGGACGGCTCGATGCTAGACCAGCTGATCTTCACGGACGAGGCCGCGACCGCCGGAGTACCGGTCCCGTTTCTCACCATCAACACCGTGGGCCCGACCATAATGCGCTTCGGCACGCCCGAGCAGAAGGAGCGGTTCCTCCCGTCGATCGCGGCGGGCGAGCTGCACTTCTCTATCGGCTATTCCGAGCCGGGCGCCGGCACCGACCTGGCGTCGCTCCGGACGCGCGCCGTCAGGGACGGCGACACCTACGTGATCAACGGCCAGAAGATGTGGACCAGCCTGATCCAGTACGCGGACTACGTCTGGCTGGCCTGTCGCACCCACCCGGACGCCTTGCGGCACAAGGGCCTCTCGATCATCATCGTCCCGACCGACGCGGCCGGGTTTTCCTGGACGCCGGTACGCACCGTGGCCGGGCTCACCACCAGCGCCACCTACTACTCCGACATCCGGGTTCCGGTGACCAACCTCGTCGGCGAGGAGCACAAGGGCTGGCAGCTCATCACCAACCAGCTGAACCACGAGCGCGTCGCGCTGACCTCCGCCGCACCGCTGCTGTCGGCGCTGGCGCAGGTCACCGACTGGGCCAGGTCGGTCAAGCTGGCCGACGGACGGCGGGTCATCGACCAGGAGTGGGTCCAGCTCAGCCTCGCGCGGGTGCACGCCAAGGCAGAGGTGCTCAAGCTGATGAACTGGCGCATCGCAGCGGCCGCCGGGTCGCCCAGGCCCGCGGCGGCGTCCGCCACCAAGGTCTACGGTACTGAGCTCACCATCGAGGCATGCCGCCTGCTGCTGGAGATCATAGGGGCGAGTGCCGAGGTCCGCGACGGGTCGCCCGGCGCCGTGCTGGCGGGGCGGATCGAGCGGATGCAGCGCTCCGCCCTGATCCTCACCTTCGGCGGGGGCACCAACGAAGTCCAGCGCGACATCATCGGGGCGGCGGCCCTCGGGCTGCCGTTCAGCCGGCGGTAGCGCAGGGAGACGGGAACGATGGATTTCACGCTGACTGCGGCCCAGGACGACCTCGGCGGACTGACCCGCCAGATCCTGGTCGACCAGGTGACGCCGGAGCGGCTGCGCGAGCTCGATGACAGCGACGGCCGGTTCGACCGGGTGCTGTGGGCCGACCTTGCGAGGGCCGGCATCCTGGCCGCCGCGCTGCCCGAGTCCGTGGGCGGGTCCGGTCTTGGTCTGCTCGAGCAGTGCAGCGTGCTCATCGAGATCGGCCGGACCATCGCCCCGGTGCCGTACCTGGCCTCCATCGCCCTGGGCGGGGCGGCTATCGCCGAGTTCGGCGCGCCTGAGCAGCAGTACAAGTGGGCTGCCCCGGCTGGCCGCGGCGACATCGTCGTGGCTGTGGCGCTGGCCGAGGACGAGTCAGAGGATCCGGCAGCTCCGGCGGCGAATGCGCGCGAGATCGATGGCGGCTGGCATTTGACCGGAACGAAGACCAGTGTGCTGGCGGCGACCGAGGCTGACCTGCTGCTGGTGCCGGCCCGTGCGTCGTCCGGCGTCGGCGTTTTCCTTGTGGTCCCCGGCGACGCAGGCGTGAGCATTGAGCCGCAACGGGTTACCGGCGGTGATGGCACCGCCAGGGTCACGCTCGCAGGCGCCTTCGTCCCGGCCGACCGGCTGCTCGGCGATCTCGGGCCGGCGGTCGCGAGATGGCTCGCCGCCCGCGCGACCATCGGGCTGTGCGCGCTGCAACTCGGCGTGACCGAGCGCGCCCTCGAGCTGACAGCGGCTTACGCCCGCAGCCGGGAGCAGTTCGGCAAGCCAATCGGCAGTTTCCAGGCGGTCTCGCAGCGGCTCGCTGACGGATATATCGACGTCGAGGGGATCCGTCTCACGCTGTGGCAGGCAGCCTGGCGGCTGGCTGCCGGCCTGCCTGCGGATACCGAGGTAGCAACGGCCAAGTTCTGGGCCGCGGAGGGCGGGCACCGCGTCGCGCACACGGCGGTGCACATCCACGGCGGCGTCGGCATCGACACGGACGGCGACGTGCACCGGTACTTCACCGCGGCCAAGCACAACGAGTTCGCGCTCGGCGGCGCGACGGCTCAGCTGCGCAGGATCGGCGCGGCGCTCGCGACGGGCTGAGCGGCCCCTTTCTGCGTCAGTACCGTTTCGGTCAGCCCGGCGCCCGCCG
>JBOHCP010000832.1:0-2276 GCA_050698875.1 Streptosporangiaceae bacterium
GGGCAGGACTGGGCCGCGTGGCTACGGCAGCTGCACCCGGCCCGCGTGCCCGGCGCACCGCGGCACCCGCATGGCGAGCCCCTGACTGCAGTGCTGGCAGCGCTGGCCCGCCTGGCCCGGCGGCACGGATTCGCCGTGGAGCGGGGGGACTGCGGCGACAGCGCAGGATTTGCCAGCTGGTCCGGCCGGCGGATCCGGGTGCGCACGGACACCACGCCAGCGCAGGCGATCACCGCGCTCGCCCATCAGCTCGGCCATGTACTCCTGCACAGCCAGATCGCCCTTCTCGACCCCGGCGGCACCGTGCCCTGCGCAGGCTTGCGCAAGGTCGAAGCCGACTCCGTCGCCTACCTGGCCGCCGCCCACCTGGGCATCGACACCGATGCAATCGCCTTTCCGTACGTGTGCAGCTGGGCTGGGACCGACCCGCGCGCCCGCCCGGCCGCCACCGTCGAGACGGTTACCTCCCGGGTTCTGGCCGCCGCCACGACGATCACTGCCCATCTGGACGCCGAACTCTCCCCCGGCGGCACGCCCGGCAGGCTAGCCGTCACCGCCACGCCGGAGCCGTCGCGCGGCCAGCACCCGCGGGTAGCGGACGTGCCGCCGGTACCAGACGACGACATCGTCCGGGTCAACATGGCCGCCCACGCGTTCTTCCAGAGCAGGATGCACGCCAGCTGGGTACCCGGCTACCTCGCCGCCCGCGGTTTCGGGATCGGCATCCAGCAGCTCTGGCAGGCCGGGCACGCCCCCGCTTCCTGGGACGCGCTCACCCGTCACCTGCGGGCACTCGGGTTCCCCGACACCGTCCTGGAGGCCTCCGGCCTCGCCCGGCCGTCCCGGCGCGGCACCCTCATCGACACCTTCCGCAACCGCGCCATGCTGCCGATCCGGTCCGCCGACGGAACCGTAATCGCGTTCATCGGCCGCGCTCCGGTCCGATCAGGTCCTGACGTACCCAAGTACCTGAACAGCCCTCAGACCAGCCTGTACGACAAGAGCGCGATCCTGTTCGGGCTCTGGGAGGCACGAGAAGCACTCGCCGCCGGAGCCCGGTCAGTTATCGTCGAGGGCCCCTTCGACGCCATCGCCGTGACCACTGCCGGGCAAGGACGCTATGCCGGCATCGCGCCCTGCGGCACCGCCCTTACCGCCCAGCACGCCGACGCGCTCAGCCGCGCCGCCGGCGTCGCTACGTCCGGGATCCTGGTCGCGTTCGACCCCGACCCGCCCGGCCGCCGCGCCGCCGTCCGCGCCTACCACCTGCTCAGCCGACTCACCGCGGACACGTCGGCGGTGAGGTTGCCACATGGGCAAGATCCCGCCCAGATCCTGACCGGCAACTCCCCCAAGGCTCTCGCCGCCATCCTGGCCGACCGCACCCGCCCGCTGGCCGACCTGGTTACCGACGCGGAACTCGAAAACTGGACCCGCTGGCTCGACCATGCCGAGGGCCGGATCAACGCGCTGCATGCCGTCGCGCCCGTCATCGCCGACATGCCGCCCGCCCACGTCGCCCGCCAGGTCGCACGGCTGTCCGACCGGCTGCGCATGGATCACGCGACCGTCACCGACGCCATCACCAGCGCGCTGCCAGAAGTCATCGCACGCAGGCCCAGTCCGAACACGGCCACCGGCATCCCGACCGGTGACATGCGCCGAGCCGCTCGGCCTCAGGCGCGCGCGAACCTACCCCCGCCGGGCGCTCCGGCACCCACGACTGTTGTCAATTGCGCGGGTGCTGCTGCTCCGCGCAGCCCGCCGTCCTTGGCGGCCAACCGGGGCCAAACGGCAGGCCAAGACTTCCCGGCCAGCACTGCGGCTGCGGTGGAGCCGACCGGCGCCGCCAGGCCGCCGCCCGACCAGCACTCGCCCAGGACGCGGGCAGCGTTACACCGTGGCCGCGTACCGAGCTAGCGACCCCTCGAATGCCGGATCGCGGACGGAACGATCCCGGTACGGGTGACCCTCGCGGCTCGGCGTCAGCTCCGGATGAGCCAGCAGTACTACCACCCACGCCGCCACGTCGTCCGGGTCAGGAACTACGCCAAGGCCCTTATAGACGGTGTCGCCGACCGCCACCGCCTCCGCCTCACGGCGCGCGGCGAGTGACCAGCCGTTCTCCTCATCCCAGGTCAGCCTCGCGTCTCCGGAACCGGTCTCGGTGGCCGCGGCTGGGTCGTCAGGGCCGAGCAGCATCAGCGCGGACCTGCGCCCGTCGTGGCCGGAAAGGCTCACCGTGATCACCTGGACCTCACGCGCCTCCAGACAGC